>NZ_QXDL01000128.1:0-12017 GCF_003574345.1 Calidithermus terrae | reverse complement strand
GGGCGGGGGTCGGAAGGTGGGCGAGGCAAATCACCGGGCCATGTCCCCAGATCGCCCTGTTCGGCCCGCTCGAGCACCGGCAGGACGGCATTGCCCCAACACCTCGGGCATGAGCCGGGCCGAGCGCCGCAAGCTCGAGCGCGAGGAGAAGAAGAAGCATAAGAAGTAGGTCGTACGTCGTACGTCGTACGCCAGACGCAAAACGCCAAACGCCGGTCGTACGTCCTACGTCGTACGCCGTACGCAAGACGCCAAACGCGAGACGCGAGACGCAAGACGCCTTGTTCCCCCCTTAGCAAGGGGGGTCAGGGGGGATACCCCCTCCCCGCGTGCGGGGAGGGATGGGGAGGGGTGAACCACGAGCCTCGAGCCACGAGCTATGCACAAAGCGTGTCCCCGGCGTCTCGCGTACGGCGCATGACGTAGGACGTAGGACACACGACCCGAGTAGCATGACTTACATGCGATTCCCCTGGCTCGCCGCTCACGAGGTCAACCGTTATGCCCGGCCCCTTGCGGGCCTCGAGCGCCCGGTGCGGGTGGCCCACCTGTCCGACCTGCACATCGGGTACTACGTGGACGCGAAGATCATCGCGCACTGGGTCGAGGCCACCATGGCCCAGAAGCCCGACCTCGTCGTCATCAGCGGCGACCTCACCGACACCCACCGCGCCGAGTGGATCCGGCCCGCCGTGGCCGAGCTGGCCGGCCTCGAGGCCCCGCTGGGCGCGTGGGCGGTGTGGGGCAACCACGACTACCGGCTGCGGCGCTACAAGTCGCGCGACCTCTCCGACCTGCAGGGCTGGCTCGAGCAGGCCGGGGTGCGGGTGCTCAACAACGCCGGGGTCCAGCTCCGCGACGACCTCTACCTCGCCGGCGTGGACGACCTCTGGCACGGCCAGCCCGACGTCTCACAGGCCCTCAAGGACCACCGCGAGGGCGCGGTGCTGCTGGTGTGCCACAACCCCGACTACTTCTTCGAGGTGCCCGCCAAGGTGGGCCTGACCCTCGTCGGGCACACCCACGGCGGCCAGGTCATCCTGCCCATCCTGGGGCCGGTGAGCACCTCGTCGAGGTACGGCAAGCGCTTCGCCGAAGGCTGGTTCGAGGAGCCGGTGAAGGGCTTCGTCTCGAGGGGCCTGGGCGTCTCCACCGTCCCCATCCGCTTCCGGGCCAAGGCCGAGATCGTGATCCACGAGCTGCACCCGGGGAAGATCGGCAAGCGGTAAGCTATCAGCCATCAGCTAGTGTCCCGTGGTTCGCCCCTCCCCGTCCCTCCCCGCGCGGGGAGGGGGTATCCCCCCAGCCCTCCTTGCTAAGGGGGGTAAAGAAAGGGCGTCTTGCGTCTTGCGTCTTGCGTACGACGTAGGACCCGCGCCCGGCTATCAACCATCGCCCCCTCACCGCGTACGCAACACCGCCACCTTGTCCGCCCCCGAAAGCGGCAGCCACACCTCGCCCGGGCGGCCCAGGATCTGGCGCACGCTCGAGCGCGGCGAGGGCAGGGGGTAGGTGGTGAAGCGCTCGGTGGCGGGGTCGAAGCCGTGCACGGCGTTGGCCCCGAAGTCGGAGACCCACACCACGTCGCGCTCGTCAACGTAGACCGCGTAGGTCTGGGGGTTGGGGCCGGGGAGCTTCCACTCCTTCCAGGCGCCCGTTTTGGGGTCGTAGCGGCCGAGCTGGCCGGTGTTCCAGTAGCTCACCCAGACCATGCCCTTCGAGTCGGACCACACCCGCCGGGCGCCCTGGCCCTTGGTGGGGGGCTCGAGCACGGCGGCCTGTCCGGTGGCGGGGTCGATGCGGGCGACGTGGTTGCCGGCGAGGGAGGCGTAGTAGACCGCCCCGTCCGGGGTCGCGGTGATGCCGTAGGGGCCGCGGCCCCGCGGCGCGGGCCAGGCCTCGACCCGGCCCGTCCGGGGGTCCAGGCGGCCGTAGTAGCCGCTCTGCCCCGTGAACCACAGCACGCCCCTCGTGTCGAAGGCGGCGGTGTTGAGGTTGGCGCTGGCGGCGCTGGCGGGCAGGGGGTAGCGGCGCACCTCGAGGCTCTTCCCGTCCACCCGCACGATCGCGTTGAGGCCGCTGTCGGTGATCCAGGCCGCGCCGTCGGGCCCGGCGATGACCCCGTGGGGGGCCGAGCCTTCGCCCAGCTTGACGTAGGTGCTCTGCCCGCTCGCGGGGTCGAGGATGCCCAGCTCGCCGGTGAACTGCGCGGTGAACCAGACCTTGCCGTCGGGGGCTGGGGCCACGTCGTGGGGGTGGGAGCCCGGCTTGACCGGGTATTCCCGGATGGCCGTAGGGCTGGTCTGTGCGAGGCTCAACCCCAGCAGCACCAAAAATCCGGCTCTGAACATGGATACCCCCTATCGGACCGGCAGCCCGGCCCAGCCCTCGGCCAGCACGCGGGCGACCAGGCGGAAGCCGTCCGGCCCCAGCGGCCGGAAGATCGCCGCCTCGCCCTCGGCCAAGTTCACTTCAGCCGCGTCGCGCAGGTTGAACTGGTGGGCCACGAGGACGGTGTTGGTCCCGGGGGGCGGGACCACCGCCAGGAGCCTGCGCAGCGCCTCGGCCCGGGCCGGCCCCGACCCGCCCCGGATCTCCTCGCTGACCTCGAAGCGCCCGAAGGCCAGTTGGGCGGTCTCCCGCGTGCGGCAGTAGGGGCTCGCCAGCACGCTGCCCACGGGGATCTTCAAGGCGCGGAACGCCTCGCCGATGGCCCGGGCCTGGGCCCGCCCGGCCTCGTTGAGGTTGCGCTGCTTGCCGCAGTCCTGCAGGGCGGGGGCGTCGGTGTCGGCCTGGGAGAAGTCGGTGGCGGCGTGGCGGAAGTAGATGACGTAGCCGCCCTTCTGCAGGGCCTGGACCAGGGCAGCCCCCTCGAGCCCCTCCTGGGCGAAGGCCATGGGGAAGGCCGCCAGGAGCCAAAAGAGCCACCTCCCGGGCATGCCTCAAGTGTGCCCGGGAGCGAGGGCGTCAATTGTGGGTCAGGCCTCGACCGTGACGTTCTCGAGGTTGAGGTTGGAGTAGACGTTCTGGGTGTCGTCGAGGTCCTCGAGCGCCTCGATCATCCGCAGCACCTTCTCGGCGTCCTCCTGGCCGAGCGCCATGGTGTTCTGCGGGATCATGGTGATCTCGACGTCCTCGGGCTTGAAGCCGCGCTCCTTGAGCCCGCCGGCGATGGTGTAGACCTCCTGGGGGTCGGTGTAGATCTCCAGGCCCTCCTCGCTCTCCTGCAGGTCGAGGGCGCCGAGCTCGATGGCGGCCTCCTGCGCGGCCTCGGTGTTGGGCTCGAGCCAGATGTAGCCGCGGCGGTCGAACTGCCAGGCCACCGCGCCGCTGGCCCCCAGGCTGCCCCCGTGCTTGCTGAAGACGTGGCGCACCTCGCTGGCCGTGCGGTTGCGGTTGTCGGTGAGGGCGTACACCAGCACCGCCACCCCGCCGGGCGCGTAGCCCTCGTACACCACCTCCTCGTAGCTCGACCCCTCCTCGTCGCCGCCCTGCAAGCGCTTGAGCAGACGCTCGATGTTGTCGTTGGGGACGTCGTCCATCTTGGCCGCCTCGATGAGGTTGCGCAGCTGGACGTTGGCCGCCGGGTCGGCGCTGCCCCCGGCCCGGGCCGCGGCCGCGATGGCGCGGAGGTACTTGCTGATCACCTTGCCGCGCTTGAGGTCGTTGGCGGCTTTCTTCCGCTTGATCTGAGCCCATTTGCTATGGCCTGCCATAAGTCACCGCTCTCCATTATAGGGCGCTGGCCGGGGGGCTCGAGGAGGCGGTAAGCTTTCAGCCTTCAGCCCTCAGGGGTGAGCAGGAGGCTCGCGGCTCCTGGCCCGTGGTGAAAAGGGAACCCTCCGCGCACGCGGAGAGGGAATATCCCCCCATCCCCCCTTGCTAAGGGGGGTGACAATGCGTCTCGCGTCTCGCGTCTTGCGTACGACGTAGGACGTACGACGTAGGACGTACGACGTAGGACGTACGACGTACGACCGCGCCCGGCTATCAACCATCGCCATCAGCCCTCACCCTTCACCCCACCAGCCGCTCGAACCGCCCGATGCGCTCCACCAGCACGTCCATGCCCCCCTGCCAGAAGGCGGGGTCCTCCAGGTCGAAGCCGAAGCGGGCGGCGAGCTCCTTGGCCGGGTAGACCCCGACCGAGGCCAGCAGGTCTTCGTACCGGGGCAGGAAGCCGGGGCCGAGCTCGAGGTGCTTGTTGTACAGAGCCAGCCCGAAGAGCAGGCCGAAGGCGTAGGGGTAGTTGTAGAAGTCGATGCCGTAGTAGTGGCCCTTCACGGCCCACATGTAGGGGTGGTAGCTCGCCAGGCCGTCGCCGTAGGTGGCCTGCTGGGCCTCGAGCATCAGCGCGCAGAACTCGCTCGCCGACAGCTCGCGCTCCTTGCGCCGCTCGAAGACCGAGCGCTCGAAGAGGAAGCGGGAGTGGATGTCCACGATCACCTGGGCGGCGTCCTGGAGGTTGCCCTCCAGCAGCGTGACCTGCTCGGCCTCGCTCGCCTTGCGCAAGGCGGCCTCGGTGACGATGGTCTCGTTCATGATGCTGGCGGTCTCGGCCAGGGTCATGGGGCCGCGCGCGAGCAGCGGGGGCTTGGAGCGCAGGCAGTAGTTGTGGTAGGCGTGGCCGAGCTCGTGGGCCATGGTGCTCACCCCGCCGAAGCTCTCCTCGTAGTTGGTGAAGATCAGGCTCTCGCCGCCGCCGAAGTGCGAGCAGTAGGCCCCCACCTGCTTGCCTTTGCGGGGTTCGGCGTCGATGCGGCCCTCGGCGTACATGCGCCGGGCCACCTCGGCGTCGGCGGGGGAGAAGGAGGCCAGGTGCTCGATGATGAAGTCGCGGCCCGCCTCCCAGCCCCAACGGCTGTGGCCCTGGCCCACCGGGGCGAAGAGGTCCCACCAGTCCAGGCCCGCCTTCCCCAGCGCCTTAGCCTTGGCCCGGAAGTAACGCCGCCAGTGGGGGAAGCTGGCCTCCATCACCTCCTGCATAGCCCCCAGCGCCTTGCGGGTGATGCGGTTGGTGGAGAGGGTGGGCTCGAGGTCGTCGGCCCAGCCGCGCTTGCGGTTGAGGGTGCTCTGCTGGCCCTTCCAGCCGTTGAGCGCGGCGGCCAGGGGGATCTGGTGGGCCTTCCAGGCCTCGAGCTCGGCCTCGTAGGCGGCCTTGCGGGTGGCCTCGTCGGGGTTGAAAGCCAGCAGGCGGACGCTCGAGATGGGCAGCTCCTCGCCCCTCACCTTTACGGTGATCTGGCTCGAGACGTTGGAGTGCAGCCGGGCGAAGGCCCCCCCGCCCGAGAGGGAGAGCTCGGCCGCCAGCACCTCCTCGGGCTCGCTCATCAGGTGCTGGGCCTGGACGCGGGCCTCCTCCACGAGGATGCGGTACTCCCCGGCGTTCACCGCCTCGGGGTCGAGGGACGCCAGCCAGGTGGTGAGGGGCGAGCGCAGCTTCTGCAGCCGCAGCGAAAGGTTGCGGAAGAGGGAGTAGCGGGCCTGGGCCTCCTCGTCGCCCGAGTCGGTCGAGATGAGGGCGTAGAGGTAGGTGTTGATGCGGCTTTGCGAGAGGCTGATGGCGTTGAGCTGCTCGATGACGGCGGCGAAGGCGGCCGCGTCGCCCTCGCGCATGGGCCGGGCCCTGACCTCGTGGCGCCCGAACAGGGCCTCGAGCTCGGTGATCTGCTGCTCGAGGCGGGCGTAGGCCTCCAGGAAGTCGGGGCTTTGCAGGCCCTTGAACAGCGGCTCGAGGTTCCAGCGGGGGAGCTGTGCGGTGATGCTCATGGGGTGAGTATACGCAGTGTGTGGGCAGGTTTCCCCGGGCCACCCTTCGGGCTCACTCGAGCCGGCTCACCGGGCGCGGCCACAGGTAGACCTGGCCGCCCTGGCCGCTCGAGGCCAGCACGCCGGTCTTGGGGTTGAAGGTGAGGCTGTAGACCGGGCCGGGCTGGTCGGGGGAGACCATCATCAGGCTGGGGGCTTGCGGCTTGCCCAGGTCCCAAAAGCGCAGGGTGCGGTCGCCCGAGCCCGAGACCAAAAAGCGGTTGTCGCTGCTGAAGGCCAGGCTGGAGACGGCGTCGGTGTGGCCGGTGAGGGCGGCGAGCTGTTTGGGGTTGCCGTTGTCCTCTCGAGCCAGCAGGTCGAAGACCAGCACGCTCCCGTCGCCCAGCCCCACCCCCAGGAAGCGGTTGTTGCGGCTGAAGGCCAGCGCGTAGACGGGGGTGCTCGCCAGCTCCACCACGTTGACGCGGCGGGCGCTGCCTAAGTCCCAGACCTCCACCCCGCCCGTCGAGCGCCCCAGCACCATGGTGCGCCCGCTGGGGCTGAAGGCGGCCGAGAAGAGCAGTTGCGAGGTCTTGAACCCCTTGAGGTACTTGCCGCTCCTCACGTCCCAAAACGCCACGTCCCCGCCGAGCTGCACCGAGGTGAGGCGGGTGGCCGTGGGGTCGAAGCTGAGGTTCCACACGCCCTTGCCCGGCTTCATGAGCTGGACCTGCTTGCCCGAGGCCACCTCCCACACCCGGATGGTGCCGTCGCCCGAGCCCGAGGCCAGGAGCTTGCCGTCGCGGGAGAAGTCGAGGGCCCGCGCGTACTTGCTGTGCCCCTTGAGCACCCGCAGCTCCTTGCGGCTTTGCACGTCCCAGATGCGTACGGTGCTGTCGGCCACGCCGACCGCCACGTAGCGGCCGTCGGGGCTGTGGGCCATGGAGTAGACGTAGCTGGTCGCGACCTTGAAGCCCTCGGGCTTGCGGGGGTCGTAGAGCTCGAGCCGGGCGCTGACCTCCAGGGGCCGGTCGGTGAGCCGCACGGTCCGTTCGAAGTAGTAGTAGGTGCCTCCATCGGCCTCGGCCCGCAGCACCAGCTTGTAGCTGCCGGGCTCGAGGGCGTAGCTCGAGGTGGCACAGGTGCCGATCTCCTTATTGCCCAGTGAGACCTTCACCTCTTCGGGGGCGATCCCCGAGGGCAGGCCGCAACTGAGGCTGAGGCTGGCACCGGGACCCTCCTGGGCAAAGCCCAAGGAGGTAAGGCTGAGGAGTGCGTAGAGCAAACCGCGCATGGGGCCATTCTAATTCATGGGACGCGCCGGCCGCAGGTAGGGTTTTCCGGGCGGGCCGGGGTGAAGGTAGAGTTAAGCGGTGAGCGATTTCCCCGTCACCGTACACATCGACGTGCGCTTTCGCGACCTCGACCCGCTGGGCCACGTCAACAACGCGGTCTACCTGAGCTACGCCGAGACCGCGCGCGTGGAGTACTTCCTCCGGCTGGGCTACCCGGTGGGCGGCGGCAACTTCATCCTGGCGAGGGCCGAGGTGGACTACCGCCGCCCCATCGTCCTTCACGACGACGTGCGGGTGATGACCCGCGTGAACAAGGTGGGCAACAGCAGTTTCCGCATGCTCTTCGAGGTGTGGTCCAACGGCGAGCTCGCGGCCCGGGGCGAGACGGTGCAGGTCTGGCTCGAGGACGGCAAACCCAGCCCCCTGCCCCCTGCCCTGCGCGAGGCGATCCGGCGGCTCGAGGCCCGGCCCGTCGAGGGGCTGTAGCCCGGCCCCCCCGGGGGCCCGGCGGCTTTCCGGATGACCCCTTGACGAATCCGCGTCACCCCGCTACTATTGCTTTTGCGTCTGAAGCGCTTCCCCTGCCGGGATGGCGGAATTGGTAGACGCGCATGATTCAGGGTCATGTGCCCGCAAGGGTGTGCAGGTTCAAGTCCTGTTCCCGGCACCACGAGAAACCCCAGGCTACGGCCTGGGGTTTCTGCTTGGCTACCGCGCTCGAGGCCTAGCGGTGGCCCACGGGGTTGTAGAAGTTGCCCTTGTGGCGGTTGAGCACCTCGCGCACCTGGGGCTCGAGGCTCTCGGGCACGTCGGCCACGACCATCACCCCGCCGCGCTCGACCGCGGCGCCGTAGTACTCGGCTTCCTTGGGGTCGTAACCGGCGTTGGCGATGGCCCCGGCCAGCCCGCCCGTGGTGCCGCCCACCACCGCGCCGGCCACCGCGCCGCCCGCCACCGCGCCCAGGCTCTCGGCCAGGACGCCGGCCGTGATGAAGGGCCCCACGCCGGGGATCAGCGCGGCCGCGATGCCGAAGAGGGCGCCGGCCGTAGCGCCGACCGCCAGGCCTTTCCCGGCCCCCTCGAGGGCGCTTTCACCCTTCTCCTCGAGGTCGTGGCGGGAGACGAACGAGAGGTGGGTGTCGGTCACGCCGATGGTGCGGAGTTCGTTGACGGCGGCTTCCGCCTGGGCCCTGGAATCAAAGACTGCAGTTACACGTCCCATGTAATACCTCCTTCGGCCCATACTGTGCCCGCTTCGCCTGAGCCGTCACTGTCGAAAAACTGAGCCCGGCCTGAACCGGGCTCGAGGGGGCGAAGCCGCTCAGCTGCTGCGCCACTTGGCGGTGAGGGTGATCTTGACGGTGACGGTTTCGCTGCCCCGCAGCACCTTGAGGGTGATGGTGTCGCCGACCTGGCGGCTGCGCACGTAGGCGATGAGCTCGTCGGAGGACTGCACGGCCTTGCCGTCGACCTCGAGGATCAAGTCGGCGAGCACCCGGTTCTCGGACAGGCGGCGCGGGGGCTGCAGGCCCGAGGTGGCCGCCGGGTAGCCCTCGATCAGGTCGAGCACGACCACCCCGCCCTGGCGCAGCCCGTAGGCGCGGGCTTCGTCGTCGGTGAGCTGGCTGAGGCTCACGCCCATGAAGGGGATGTCCCGCCGGTAGCCCGCCTTGATCTGGCCGATCAGGCCGTTCAGGCCCAGCAAGGGCGTGGCGTAGCTCTGGAACACCGGCACGTCCTGGCCGTCCTGCTGTTCGCGGCCGATGGCGACGGCGACGGCCACCACCTTGCCCTCGGTGTTGAGCACGGGCCCGCCCGAGTCGCCGGGGGCTAGGGGCATGGTCGAGGCGATGAGGTCGCCGGGGAAGTCGGCGCGGATGGTGCGCCCGATGTTGGTGACCGTCCCGACGCGCGGGGCGATGAACTCCCCGCGCGAGTTGCCGATGGTCATGAGCGACTCGCTCCTGCGCACGGGCTTGGCGGTCTCGAGCTCCATGAAAGGCACCGGCCCGGGCACCTTGGCCTTGATGAGGGCGATGTCGCGCAGGGCGTCGTAGCCCACGACCTCGGCGGGGTAGCGCTTCTCGTCGGCGGTGCGCACCCAGAAGCGCTCGGTGTCCTCGATGACGTGGTAGGCGGTGAGCACCAGCCCGTCGGCGCTGATGAAGAAGCCCGAGCCCGTGCCCTGCGGCCGGGTCTCGATGCGAACCGCCGCCGGGTGGACCTGCTCGTAGACCCGCTCGAGCTGCACCTTCGCGGCCCGCGCGTCCAGCACGGGAGTTTCATCGTTCTTCTGGGCCCCGGTCGCCAGGAGCCCCATGAAACCGACCATGACGGCCAGCAACCAAATTCGCATGCCCTAAGTGTAGGGCTCGAGGATGCCATGAAGCGGCGATCTGGGGCACGATGTGAAGAGGGAGGCAGGGAGGCCGGGGGCTGGGCGTGGGTCGTGCGTTTTAGGTCGTACGTCGTACGTCGTACGCAATACGCCAAACGCAATACGCCAAACGCAAAACGCCCTTACTTTTCCCCCCTTAGCAAGGGGGGCTAGGGGGGATAAACCCTCCCCGCCCGCGGGGAGGGACGGGGTGGGGTCCACCACACGCCACAGGCCACGGGCCTCCCGCTTACTGCTGACGGCTGAAAGCTTACCGCTCTTCCTGACCCCCGCTTTGGTATCCTGAACCGGATGAAACGGGTTTTCTCCGGGTTTCAACCCACGGGCGAGCTGCACATCGGCAATTACCTCGGGGCGATGGTCAACTACGTGGCCCTGGGGGAGAAGCTCGGCCGGGACGCGATCTATTGCATCGTGGATTACCACGCGCCCACCAACCCGGCCGCCTACGACAAGGAGCTGTTGCGGCAGCGCACCTTCGAGGCCGGCCTGGTCAACATCGCGGCGGGCCTCGACCCCGACAAGGTGATCCTCTTCGTGCAGTCGCACGTGCCCGAGCACACCGAGCTGGCCTGGGTCTTCACCACCCAGACGCCCTACGGCGACCTCACCCGCATGACGCAGTTCAAGGACAAGGCGGCCAAGCTCGAGTCGGTCCCCGCCGGGCTGCTGATGTACCCCGTGCTCATGGCCGCCGACATCCTGATCTACAAGGCCGACACCGTGCCCGTGGGCGACGACCAGACCCAGCACCTCGAGCTCGCCCGCGAGATCGCGCGGCGCTGGAACCTCGAGTACGGCGAGACCTTCCCCGAGCCCCAGATCTACCTCAACCCCAACGCCCCGCGCGTGCCGGGCATCGACGGCAAGGCCAAGATGAGCAAGAGCGTGGGCAACACCATCGGCATCCTCGAGGACGCCGAGAGCATCTGGCAGAAGATCCGGGTCATGCCCGACGACCCCGCCCGCATCCGCCTCTCCGACCCCGGCGACCCCGACCGCAGCGTGGCCTTCAAGTTCCTGCAGTACTTCGCCCCGCCCGAGCTCATCCAGGTGTTGCGCGAGGAGTACGCCCGCCGCGGCATCGGGACGCTGGCGGTCAAGCAACTGCTGTTCCAGGAGATGATGAAGTCGCTGCGGCCCATCCGCGAGCGGGCCGCCGAGCTGCGGGCCAACCCCGAGCGGGTGATGGACGCCCTCGAGGACGGCGCTCGGCGGGCGCGGGCCATCGCCCAGGCCACCATGGAAGAGGTGCGCGAGAAGTTCGGCCTGCTCTCCCCGCGGCGGAAGGTGCTTTCTTGATCCACCTCGAGTTCCCCGGCTTCGCGGGCACGCCCCTCCAGCTCTCGGAGGCGGTGCGGCGCGGCGGCGTGGCGGCCAAGGAACTGCCGGTGTTGGCGCTCGTCGAGCAGGCCCTCGCGCAGGTCGAGGCGCTCGAGCTCGCCCAGCGCAGCGAGCTCTTGCCAATTCTGGCCGAGCTGATCCTCTTCAAGCTGCGGGCCTTCGCCAAGGCCAGGCCCGCGCCGCAGGAAGAGGACGGCTTCGACGACGAGGCCACGGGCTTCCTCGAGACCCTCGTCGCCCTGCAGGAGGCCATCGAGTTCCTGCGCCAGCGGGCGGAGGAGCGCTCGAGGGTGCTGCCGGTGCCCCCGCCGCCCCTGCCCAAGGACCGGCGCCTGAGGCCCCTGCCCGTCGAGCGGCTGCTGGAGGCCGTGCGGCCCTTCGCCCGCCGGGCCGAGATCCGGATGGAGCCCGAGCGCTTCGGGCTCAAGGAGGCCTGGGCAAGGGTGCGGGGATTCCTGGTGCGGGCGCGGCGGGCGCTGTTCGGGCAACTGCCCCTGGAGACCTGGGCCGAGCAGACCGTGGCCTTCTCGGCGCTGCTCGAGGCCCACCGCGTGGGCGACGTGCGCCTGCGCCAGGGGGAGAACTTCGGGGAGCTCGAGGTCGAGTTCACCGCGCCGGAGACCCTGCCCGACGTGTCCCGGCCGGGCTCGGCGTTGCAGGCTTCGGCGGACTGAAGCCACGAACAGCCGGTAGCTCATAGCTGCGGCAGGTCCGGGCTATGAGCCATTAGCTATTCACACTTGCAGCACGAAGTCGAAGCGGGCTTGCCAGAGGGTGTTGCTCTTCTGCACGGCCATGGTCAGGCGCCGGTCGAAGATGCGGTCGGAGGCGTTGGCGGGCTCGCCGGGGAAGTAGAGCTGGGAGGTGAGCACCGGCCGGCCGGGGGCCTGCACCTTGACGTGGATGTGGCGGGTGCGGCCCGGGTAGAGGCCGGGGACGACGGTCTCGAGCGCGAAGCGGCCGCTGGCGTCGGTGAACTGGTGGCCCCGCAGGCGGAAGCCCTGGTTGTCGTAGAGTCCCTGCGCGTCGCACTGCCAGAAGTCGAGCAGGGCGCGGGCTACGGGCTTGCAGCCGGTCGAGAGCACGTAGCCCTGGACCAGCAGGCGGGTGCCGCCGAGGCCGGGCTCGAGCAGCGAGCGGCGCTCGGGGCTTTGCGGCTTGAAGTAGGGGCCCTCGGTCTGGGGCGGGGTGAGCTCATCGTCCTCGTCGCCGCAGGCGGGGGTGGCGGGGAG
>NZ_QXDL01000127.1:0-12043 GCF_003574345.1 Calidithermus terrae | reverse complement strand
CCGCGCACCCCCCAGACTTCCTCGAGCCCTTTGACCCCCGCCGCCAGCCCGAGGTTGAGGGCCTGGCTCGAGATCACGTTCAGGCCCGTGGCGTAGCCGCCCAGATACCAATTCTGGCCCAGAGCCATTCCAGAGGTTAACACCAGCAGTACCAGAACACGCCGCATAAGTTCCCCAGTCCGGCCCCCCGGCTAACCCACGGCCGCACGCATTCTATGCATGGAGCGCTTACGAAGGCGAGCCCGCCCTGCGGCCGCAGGGCGGGCGGCTCAGGAGGTCGAGCGCCCCTAGGCCAGCGCTTCCTCCGCGGGCGTGTACGGCAGCCCGAACGCCTCGGCCACGCCGGTGTAGGTGAGCTTGCCCCGGTGGGTGTTGAGGCCCTTGCGCAGCACGGGGTTGTGGCGCAGGGCGTCGAGGCCCTTCTCCGCGAGCTGCAGCAGGTAGGGCAGGGTCTCGTTGGTGAGGGCGAAGGTGCTGGTGCGGGGGACGGCCCCCGGCATGTTGGCGACGCCGTAGTGCACCACGCCGTCTACGACGTAGGTGGGGTCTTTGTGGGTGGTGGCGCGGATGGTCTCCACGCAGCCGCCCTGGTCCACGGCCACGTCCACGATGACCGCGCCCTCCTTCATGGTGGGCAGCATGTCGCGCGTGACCAGCTTGGGCGCCTTGGCGCCGGGGATCAGCACCGCCCCGATCAGCAGGTCGGCGTGCTGGATCGCCTTCTTGATGTTGGCCTCGGTGGAGGCCAGGGTGATGACCCGCCCCCCGAAGATGTCGTCGAGGTACTGCAGGCGGGACTTGGAGACGTCGAGGATGGTCACCTGGGCGCCCATGCCGAGCGCGATCTTGGCGGCGTTGGTGCCCACCACGCCCCCGCCGATGATGACCACGGAGGCGGGGGCCACGCCGGGCACCCCGCCCAGCAGCACGCCGCGCCCGCCGTGGGGCTTCTCCAGGGCGGCGGCGCCCACCTGCGGCGCCATGCGCCCGGCCACCTCGCTCATGGGGGTGAGCAGGGGCAGCGAGCCGTCCTCGAGCTGCACCGTCTCGTAGGCGATCCCGGTGGTCCCCCCGGCCAGAAGGGCCTTGGTCAGGGGCTCGTCGGCGGCGAGGTGGAGGTAGGTGTACAGCAGCAGGCCCTCGCGCAGGTACTTGTACTCCTCGGCGATGGGCTCCTTGACCTTGACCACGACGTCGGCGCCCCAGGCCTCCTCCGCCGAGACCATCCGGGCCCCGGCGGCCTCGTACTCCGCGTCGGAGAGGCCCGAGCCCACCCCCGCGCCCTGCTGCACCAGCACCTTGTGCCCGCGCCGCACCAGGCTCTCCACGCCGCCCGGGGTAAGGGCCACCCGGTTCTCCAGGGTTTTGATCTCTTTCGGCACGCCAATGACCATAGTCAGCTTCCTCCTCTTTTTTCCTAGAGTTTAGGGAGCGGTTTGGCGCTTTTGAATGCGGATGATGCGAAAAATGGGCAAAAGCGGTTTAGATCCTTAGGTATAATTCCCCCCATGCCTTACGATTCAAGCAAGCTGCTCGACGCGACCAACCTGGCGATCCTGCGCGAGCTGCAGCAGGACGCCCGGCTGTCCTACAGCGAGCTCAGCCGCCGGGTGGGCCTGAGCGTGCCCGCCGTCACCGAGCGGGTGCGGAGGCTCGAGGACGCCGGGATCATCGAGGGCTACGGGGTGCGGCTGAACTTCGAGGCCCTGGGCTACGGCATCACCGCCCTGATCGAGCTCTCGGCCCCGCCCAGCCGCTACCCCCAGGTTCTGGCCTTTTGCGAGCAAACCCCCGAGATCCGCGAGAGCTACTTCGTAACCGGCGATTCCTCCTACGTGGTGCGGGTGGTGGCCCGCTCGGTGCAGCACCTCCAGGAGATCATCCAGCGGCTGGGCACCTTCGGCAACACCCGCACCTCGGTGGTGCTCTCGAGCCCCATCATCAAGACCAGCTTCGACCTCGAGGGCCTCAAGCGCTAGCTGGCGGGGCGGGCCGAAAGTTAAGGCCGTCCTAGGGCAACGCTCATGCTCCTGGCCGGGCTTTTGTTATCGTTGCCCGGTACGAGGAGGAACCTGTGAAGCGATTTTCCCTGGCGTTGCTCGGTACGGCCCTGGCAGCGCTGCTCACGGCGTGCCCGAGCACCCAGCCGCCCGCCAACGAGGCCCCCGTCATCGCCTCGTTCAGCGTCAGCCCGCAAGCCGGTACGGCCCCCCTCCAGGTGACCTTGTCCTGGAACATCTCCGACCCCGACGGCGACAGACTCACTTGCAAGATCGACACCGACAACAACGGCAGCTTTGAGCACACCCTCGACAACTGCACCTCCAGTTCCACGCGCCAGCACACCTACCCCGCCGGCGGGACCTACACGGTACGGCTGGTGGTGAGCGACCCGGACGGCGCCAGCGACGAGCTCACCAAGACGGTCACTGTGAGCACCAACCGGGCCCCGGCCATCACCTCCTTCACCCGTAGCCCGGCCTCGGGCAACGCGCCGCTCGAGGTCACCTTCTCCTGGAGCGTCTCCGACCCCGACGGCGACTCCCTGGCCTGCATCCTCGACGTCAACGGCGACGGGAACGCCGAGTTTTTCCTCAGCCCCTGCACCAGCGGCAGCCAAAAGCACACCTACACGGCTTCCGGCACCTACACGGCGCGGCTGACGGTGAGCGACGCGGGCGGGCTCGAGGCCCAGCAGACCGCCACGACCACCGTGGGGCCGGGCGGCGGCGGCAACCAGCCGCCGGTGATCGATGCCTTCAACCGCGACCCGGCCTCCGGCACCGCTCCCCTGGCGGTCACTTTTAGCTGGGCCATCTCCGACCCCGACGGCGACCCCCTCACCTGCAAGCTCGACGTGAACAACGACGGCACCTTCGAGCACACCGTCACCGGCTGCACCTCTTCCTCGACGCGGCAGCACACCTACAACGCCGCCGGGAGCTACACCGCCAAGCTCGTCGTCAGCGACGGCAAGGGCCTGGAGAGCAACAAGACCGTCTCGGTCACTGTGACCTCGAGCCAGCCCAACCGGCCGCCCGTCATCAGCTCCTTCGCCGGCACCCCCGCCTCGGGCGCCGCACCCCTGCAGGTGACCTTCTCCTGGGCCATCTCCGACCCGGACGGCAACGCCCTCACCTGCAAGCTGGACGTCGACAACGACGGCAGCTTCGAGTACACCCTCGGCAACTGCACCTCGAGCTCCACCCAGAAGCACACCTACGGCAGCGCCGGGAGCTACACGGCCAAGCTGGTGGTGAGCGACCCCGCCAACGCCAGCGCCCAGCAGACGGCCACGGTGACGGTCTCGTCCCCCAACCAGGCCCCGGCGGTCAACTCCTTCAGCGCCAGCCCGAGCAGCGGCACGGCCCCGCTGACGACCACCTTCAGCTGGAACGTCTCGGACCCCGACGGCGATAGCCTGACCTGCAAGCTCGACGTGGACAACAACGGCACGTTCGAGTACACCCTCGACAACTGCACGTCCGGCTCGAGCCAGCAGCACACCTACGGCGCCGCGGGCAGTTACACCGCTAGGCTCGTCGTCACCGACGGGCAAAAGGAGAACAGCAAGACCGCCACGGTCACGGTGAACGCCCCCGGCGGCGGCGACCCCTACAACATCACGCTGCGCTTTACCGGGACCCTGACTACCGGCCAGCGAGCGGCTTTTGACGCCGCCGCTGCCAAGTGGGAGCAGGTCATCACCCAGGGCTTCGCCAGCACCAGCCTCAACATCCCCGCCGACGAGTGTGCCGACGGCCTCCCCGCCTTCAACGGCTCCGTCGACGACATCCTCATCGACGCCGCCGTGGTGCCCATCGACGGCCCGGGCGGCATCCTGGGGCAGGCGGGGCCGTGCTACATACGCACCGCCGACCGCCTCACCCTCTACGGCGTCATGCAGTTCGACTCCGCCGACCTGGCCAACCTGGAAGCCGACGGCCTGCTCGACGAGGTGGTCTTCCACGAGATGGGCCACGTGCTGGGCATCGGCACCCTGTGGAACTACAACCGCTCCCTGCTCGCCGGCGCGGGCAGCAGCGACCCCCGCTTCGTCGGCGCCAACGCCGTGCGCGAGTGGCAGGCCCTCGGGGGGAGCGGCAACGTCCCCGTCGAGAACACCGGCGGGGCCGGCACCCGCGACAGCCACTGGCGGGAGTCGGTCTTCAACAACGAGATCATGACCGGCTACCTCGACAGCGGGGCCAACCCCCTGAGCCGCCTCACCATCGGCTCGCTCGAGGACCTGGGCTACACGGTCAACTACGCCGCCGCCGACCCCTACGCCCTGCCGGGGCTCAAGGCCTCGAGCGCCGCCAAGACCCCGCTCAACGTCATCCTCATCAAGCCCAAAGGCACCATGCCCTAGCCTGAAGGGCAATTTCATGGCCGGGGCTCCGTGCCCCGGCCGTTTTTGAAGGCCGGATGAGCCGAGCCTCAACTTTCCGACGAGGAAAATGAGGGCCGCACGCGCTTATCCTGGGCTTGGGAGGTACTCAATGCGATTCATTGCCCTAGCATTTTCGGTTCTAGCCCTCGTGTCCTGCCAGTCCACGCCCAAGCCCGGAGGGAACGACCCCTACAACATCACCCTCAATTTCGTGGGATCGCCCACCGGCAACCAAAAAGCGGCCTTTAACGCTGCCGCAGCCCGGTGGCAGCAAGTCATCACCAAAGGGCTCCCCGAGGAGAAGCTCCAGATCCCCGCCAACGACTGCGGCGACGGCTTCCCGGCCCACAACGTCACCGTCGATGACCTGCTCATCGACGCGGCCGTGGTGGACATCGACGGCCCCGGCGGCGTCCTCGCCCAGGCCGGGCCGTGCTACGCCCGCGACGCCGACGACCTGCCTTACTACGGCGTCATGATGTTCGACTCCGCCGACCTCGAGCAGCTCGAGGCCGACGGCCAGTTGCAGGACGTCATCTTCCACGAGATGGGGCACGTCATCGGGTACGGCACCCTGTGGAACTACGAGCGTAGCCTGCTCGCCGGCGCGGGCAGCAGCGACCCCCGCTTCGTCGGCGCCAACGCCGTGCGCGAGTGGCGGGCGCTGGGCGGCACCGGCAACGTCCCCGTCGAGAACACCGGCGGGCAGGGCACCCGCGACAGCCACTGGCGCGAGAGCGTCTTCCAGACCGAGATCATGACGGGGTACCTCGACGCGGGGGTCGTCAACCCCTTGAGCCGCGTCACCATCGGCTCGCTGCAAGACCTCGGCTACGCCGTCAACTACGCCGCCGCCGACCCCTACGACCTGCCGGGGCTGAAGGCCTCGAGCGCGAAGAAGGTCCCGCTCAACGTCATCCTCATCAGGCCCAAGGGCAGCCGCTAACACCGGCGGTAAAGGGAAAAGCCAGGGGAGTCCCCCTGGCTTTGTTCTAAGCCCCCCTACCCCACCAGCGCCTCGAACTCCTCGACCATGCCCTTGAGCACCTCGAAGCCGCGCTCGACCGGCTCGGGGCGGGTCATGTCGATGCCCGCGACCTTGAGCGCGTCGATGGGGTACACCGAGTCGCCCGCCTTGAGGAAGTCCATGTAGCGCTTCGCGGCGGGCTCGCCGTGCTCGAGCACGTCCCGCGCCAGCGCGTTGGCGGCGGCGATGCCGGTGGCGTACTGGTAGACGTAGAAGGGGCTGTAGAGGTGGGAGAAGTTCATCCAGCCCGAGCCCAGCCGTTCCTTGTCGATCTCGACCTCGCCGCCGTAGCCCTCGGCGAAGAGCTCGGCCAGGCGCTCGGTGAGGAAGGGCGCGGTGAGGGCCCCGCCCCGCTCGACGCGCTCGTAGAGCTCGAGCTCGAAGCGGGCCAGGGTGGGCATGACGAAGAGGTAGCGGTGGAAGTTGGAGAAGGCCTCCTCGAGCACCGCCAGCCGGTAGGCGGGGTCTTGGGCCTCGCGCAGCAGCATGGCCCGCACCATCGCCTGGTTGAAGTTGGAGGCCACCTCGGCGATGAACAGGCTGTAGCGGGCGTAGATGGCGGGCTGGGTGCCGCGGGTGAAGTAGGAGTGCATGGAATGGCCGAGCTCGTGGGCCAGGGTGCTCATGGAGTAGAGGTCGTCGCTCCAGCTCATGAAGATGTAGGGGAAGGTGCCCTTCAGCCCCGAGGAGTAGGCCCCCGCCCGCTTGCCCTGGTTCTGGCCCCAGTCCACCCAGCGCTCCTCGAACAGGCCGCGGCGCATGGGCTCGACGTACTCCCGGCCCAACGGCTCCATGCCCCGGCAGATCACCTCGCAGGCCTCGGCGAAGGTGATCTTGGGGCTCGGAGCGACGGGGGCGGGCGAGTCGTAGACGGGGACGTCGGAGGTGTGGAGCCTGCCGCCCATGGCCTTCTTGCGCAGCCTCCAGAAGCGGTGCCAGGTGGGGAGGTTGGCGCGGAAGGTCGCCAGCAGGTTGTCGAAGACCGCGCGGGGGATGTTGTCAACGGTGCGGCTCACGGCGAGGGCCATCTCGAGGCTGCTCTTGTAGCCCCGCGTCTTGGCCTGGAAGGCGTAGGCCTTGACGCTGCCCTGCAGGGCCGAGGCCAGGGTGTTCTTGAACGCCAGGTGCCCGTCGGCGTAGGACTCCCAGGCCGCGCGGCGCACGGCGGGCTCGGGGTGCACCAGCAGCTCGCCCACCGTGGCGTGGGCCACCGGGAAGACCTGCCCGGCGTGCTCGACGGGGCGGAAGGTCATGTCGGCGTTGGTGGCCGCCGAGGCCGTGGCGCTGTGCCCGCCCAGGGGGTCGCTCGCCGCCGCCAGCACCGCCTCGACCTCGCCGCTGCGCACGAAGGGCTTGCGGGTCTGCAGCGCCTCGAAGTAGTGCCGGTAGACCGCGAGCGCGGCGTCGGCCTGCATCCACGCCTCGAGCCGCTCGAGGGGGATGGTGAGGATCTCGGGCTCGATGTAGGCCGCCGCCGCGCCCAGCCGGGCCAGTGCGCCGCGGGCCTGGGTGAGCATGGTGGTGTACAGCGGGTTGGCCCCGTCGGTGGACTGGTTGAGGCTGGCGTACATGAAGACCTTGCCGGCGGCGAGTTGCAGCCGGTCGCGGGTCTGCAGGGCCTGCAGCAGGGCCTGGGGCGAGGCCCCTAGCTGGCCCTTGAAGGGCTCGAGCTCGGCCACCGAGGCCAGGGCGGCCTCGAGGGCTTTGTGCCAGTCTTCGGCGGAGGGGAATAGGGCTTCGACGTTCCAGGTCTGTTCCTTGGGCAGTTCGGAGCGCGGGGGTAGGGTTTTGACCATGTCCCCGATTGTATCCCCCTGCCCGCGGCCCGCGCGTAAACTGGGGCCATGCGCCCGCGGGTGAAGTTCTGGCTCGAGACCCCTGCCGGGGAGTACCTGATGGGGCCGGGGCTGTACCGGCTGCTGCGGGCCGTGGCCGAGCACAGCAGCCTCAAGGAGGGGGCCCGCCGGATCGGGGTGAGCTACCGCAAGGCCTGGGAGCAGGTGCGCGAGGCCGAGGCGCGGCTGGGCTTCGCCCTGCTCCGCAAGCACTCGGGCGGCGAGAGCGGCGGGGGAAGCGAGCTCACGCCCGAGGCCCAGGCCCTGCTGGGGCGCTACGCGAAGGTGGTGGAGGGCCTCGAGCGGGTGGTGCGCGAGCAGTTCGCCCAGGCCTTCGAGCCGGTAGAGTAGGGCGGTGGCGAAGAAGACCAAGTATTACGTCGTGTGGGAAGGTCGCCAGAAGGGCATCTTCGACAGCTGGAGCGCCGCCGAGGCCCAGGTGAAGGGCTACGCCGGCGCCAAGTACAAGGCCTTCGAGAGCCTCGAGGCCGCCCGCGCCGCCTTCGGCGGCAACCCCCAGCGGCACATCGGCCAAAGACCCAAGGCAGATTCCCGGTCGGGAGCGACTGGCGCCGCTACGCCTAAAGCCGGTTCGCGGCGCATCCTGACCGCCCCGCCCGTCCGGGACAGCTACAGCGTGGACGCCGCCTGCAGCGGCAACCCGGGGGTGCTCGAGTACCGCTGCGTCCGCACCGAAAGCCGCGAGGTGGTCTTCGCCCGGGGGCCCTACGCGCGGGGCACCAACAACGTCGGCGAGTTCTTAGCCCTGGTGGAAACCCTGGCCCTGTGCGTCAAGAACGGCGACCCCCGCCCCGTCTACACCGACTCCGTGACGGCGATGGCCTGGCTGCGCGACAAGAAGGCCAAGACCCAGCTCCGCGAGCAGCTAAGCCCCGAGCTGCGCGAGCGGCTCGAGCGCGCCGAGGCCTGGCTGGCGAGCCACCCCTACCCCAACCGCGTGCTCAAGTGGGACACCGGGGCCTGGGGTGAGAACCCGGCGGATTACGGAAGGAAGTGAGGGGGCGCGGGTCGTGTTCCTGGGTGCGGCGTCGTACGTCGTACGTCGTACGCCGTGCGCAAGACGCAAAACGCATGTCTTACGTCGTACGTCGTACGCGATACGCCGAACGCGAGACGGCTTAGCCCTTGGTTGGCCCTAGACCCTCGACGTGCCGCAGGCCATAAGCTGACCGCTGACGGCTAATTCAACGTCCGCCCCCCCAGCATCCCCCGGGCCCGTTCGGCGTAGGCGGTGAGGGTCTGGTGCCACTCGTCGGCCTCGGCGAGGTAGGGAAGCACTTCGTGGCTGCGCGAGAGCATCTCGGCGGGGTTCTCGTAGCCCATCTGGGCCAGGGTGTCCACGATCATCTCCTGGGCGGTGATCCAGTCGCGGCTGCCCTCGGGGGCTTCGGCGACGGCCTCGCGGTAGTGGCTCAGGGCCTCCTGGAAGTTGAGCAGGTCGTAGGCCAGGTGTCCCAGGATGATGTGCCCGGCGGCCAGGGCGCCTTCCTCGAGGGCCTCGCGCGCGGCTTCTTCGGCCTCGCTGTAGCGCGACTGGCGGTAGAGCACCTCGGCCAGGTCGCCCAGGGCCTCGCCGGGGTAGTCGTAGTCGGGGTCGCGGATCACCTGGCGCAGCGCGGTCTCGGCCTGGTTGAGGTCGCCCGAGTCGAGGGCGGCCACGGCGAGCTCGTGCAGGGCGTAGGTGCGGTCGGTGCCGTCGGAACGTTCGACGGCCTCCTGGAAGGCCTGGATGGCCTCGGCGTACTGGCCCATCTGCATCAGGGCCTGCCCCTGCACCAGCGGGGTGCCGTGGGCCCGCTCGGCCCCGGCCTCCTCGAGCAGCCGCGCCTGCTGGATGGCCTCGAGCGCCAGGCTGGGGTTGCCCAGGAGCAGTTGGGCGCGCGCGGTGAGGTAGTGGCGGGTGGCCGCGTCCTCGGGGTCCTCGAGGGAGACCCCCAAGCCCTCGGCCTCGCTGAGGTAGTTCACGGCCGCCTCCAGCGCCTCCAGCGCCTCGCGCCCCTGGCCCGCCTCCACCGACATCGCCGCCGCGTCCAGCAGGTTCCAGTAGCGCTCCATGCCCACCGACATCGCCGCCGCGCGGCGGTAGGCCTCGGCGGCCTGGGCGGCCTGGCCCATGCGCTCGTGGGCCTTGCCCAGCAGGTTCTCGGCCCGCCAGGCCAGGAACTCGGGCAGCTCGAGGCCGTGGCCGAGCAGGGTGATGCTCTCCTCGGGCACGCCCAGGTACAGCAGGGTCTGGGCCTGGTGGAAGCGCACCCGCGGGTCGTCGCTGGGCTCGAGCAGGGGCCGGATCTCGTGCTCGGGGGCCCCTTCCAGCGCCCGCACCTCGGCGAGCAGGGCGCGGAAGAGGGGGTTCTCCTGGAGGGTGGGGACGGCGGTGGCGCCGTGCTCGAGGGCGCGGTAGGCCCCCTCGATGCCGCCCTCGCCGTAGAGCGTGTAGGCCTCGGCCAGCAGCAGCGCGGCCTCGGCGGCCTCGTTGCCCTGGGCGAAGGTCAGGGTGCGCACCAGAACCTCGAAGGCGGTGTCGTAATCCCCTTGCTGCAATGCCTGAAACACCCGCTGCATCAGGGGCACGATAACACGCAGGGGCCGGAGGGCAAAATGGCGGGGGTGACAACCGTCCCGGGGTGCTCTGCGGCACGGTTTAAGCGCCGTGGCCCAGGGCCCCCCTCCGCATGCCAGCACCCATTCCTCATTCCGGACTGGAGTACCATTGTTTTTTAGGAGGTTACGTTGTCCACACGCATCAATCCCTGGACCATTGTCATCGTGCTGTTGCTGGGCTACTGGCTGTTCAGCCAGTTCGGCGGCAGCGGCAACCGGGCCACGCTTTCGTACAGTGAGTTTCTCAGCTATGTCGAGCAGGGCAAGGTGCAGACGGTGGTGCTCGAGGAGGGCCGCATCTCCGGCCAGTTCAAGGTGCCCGAGCGCATCGACGTCGGCGGGCGCACGGTGGTCGAGCGCCGCTTCAGCCTGCCCTCGGTGCCCCGCGAATTCGCCGACCAGAACCTCATCCCCCTGCTCAAGCAGCAAGGGGTGGAGGTGGTCACCCGCCAGGCCTCGATCTGGCCGCAGCTCCTGCTGAGCTTCCTGCCCATCCTGCTGCTGATCGGCTTCTGGTACTTCTTCTTCATGCGCGCGCAGGGCGGGGCCGGCCAGGTGATGCAGTTCGGCCAGAGCCGCGCCCGCCAGTACGGCAAGGAGCGCCGGGTCAACACCACGTTCAAGGACGTGGCCGGGCACAACGAGGCCAAGCGCGAGCTGATGGAGGTCGTGGACTTCCTCAAGAACCCCCAGAAGTACATCAGCATCGGGGCAGAGATCCCCAAGGGCGTGCTGCTGGTGGGGCCGCCCGGCACCGGCAAGACCCTGCTGACGCGGGCCATCGCCGGGGAGGCGGGGGTGCCCTTCTTCTCGGTCTCGGCCTCGGAGTTCATGGAGATGTTCGTGGGCGTGGGCGCGAGCCGGGTGCGCTCGCTCTTCGACGAGGCCCGCCGCAGCGCCCCGGCCATCATCTTCATCGACGAGCTCGACTCCATCGGCCGCAAGCGCGGCGCGGGGATCGGCGGGGGCCACGACGAGCGCGAGCAGACGCTCAACCAGATCCTCTCGGAGATGGACGGCTTCGAGAAGGACACCAGCGTGATCGTGCTGGCCGCGACCAACCGCCCCGACATCCTCGACCCCGCGCTGCTGCGCCCCGGCCGCTTCGACCGCCAGGTGGTCATCGGGCTGCCGACGCTCGAGGAGCGCAGGGAGATCCTGCTCGTGCACATGCGCGGCAAGCCCATCGGCCCCGACGTCGAGCCCGCCGAGATCGCCCAGATCACCCCCGGCTTCAGCGGCGCCGACCTCAAGAACCTGGTCAACGAGGCCGCCCTGCAGGCCGCGCGCAGCGGCAAGACCCAGATCCACATGGAGGACTTCCGCCTCGCGCTCGACAAGGTGGTGCTGGGCCTCGAGCGCGGCTCCTTGCGCCTTTCCCCGGAGGAGAAGCGGGCGGTGGCCTACCACGAGGCCGGGCACGCCATCGTGGGCGAGGTGCTGCCCCACGGCGACAAGACCGAGAAGGTCTCCATCGTGCCGCGCGGCATGGCGCTGGGGGTGCGCTGGAGCATGCCCCAAGAGCGCGTGCTGATGCGGCAGGAGTACCTCGAGGACACCCTGGCGATGTCGCTGGCCGGCCGGGCGGCCGAGGAGCTGTTCATCGGCTCCGTCTCCACCGGCGCCGCCGACGACTTCAAGCGCTCGACCCAGCTCGCCAAGCAGATGGTGCTCGACTGGGGCATGGGCGAGCACTTCAAGAACCTGGCCTGGGGCTCCGACTCCGGCCCGGTGTTCTTGGGCGAGGAGATCGCCCGCAAGAAGGACCACTCCGAGGAGACCGCCCGCCTCATCGACCAGGACATCGAGCACATCCTCGACAAGGCCTACGAACGCGCCAAACAGGTGCTGCAAGAGCACGCCCCCGCCGTGCACAAGGTCGCCGAGGAGCTGCTGCAGAGCGAGACCGTCCTGGGCAAGCGCGTGCGCGAAATCCTGGCCGAGACCCAAAACCAGAAGGCGCCCGAGACCACCACGGCGGCGGAAGGGTAAGGGACGGCGCGGGTCGATGGCCGAACGCCGAACGCCGATAGCCGATAGCCAAACGCTAAACGCAAGACGCAAGACGCTGAAGGGCCGGGTCTGAGACCCGGCCCTTCCTATACCCCTCCCCTGCCCTCCCCGCCCCGCGCGCGGGGCGGGGAGGGCAGGGGAGGGGTATAGGAA
>NZ_QXDL01000126.1:0-12050 GCF_003574345.1 Calidithermus terrae | reverse complement strand
GCCCGTGGAGATCCCCTCCCCGTCCCTCCCCGCGCGCGGGGAGGGACGGGGAGGGGATCTCCACGGGCCTTTCGCCTAATGATGATGGCTGACGGCTGATAGCTGATAGCTGACGGCTAACCCCTGACGCCTCCTCGCTTCCCGCCTCCCGCCCTTTACGGGTACACTCACCCACATGAGCGTCGTCATCCTCGATTTCGGCTCGCAGTACACCCGGCTCATCGCGCGGCGGGTGCGGGAATTGCGGGCGTACTCGGTGATCCTGCCGGGGACGGCCAGCCTCGAGCGCGTCCTGGCGGAGCGTCCGCAGGCGGTGATTTTGTCGGGCGGGCCCAACTCGGTCTTCGACCCCAGCTCACCGCGGCCGGCGGAGGGGCTGCTCGAGCAGGGGCTGCCGGTGCTGGGCATCTGCTACGGGATGCAGTACCTGGCGATGGCCCACGGGGGGCGGGTGGAGCGGGCCGGGCGGCGGGAGTACGGCAAGGCGGTGCTGACGCGGCACGAGGGGCCGCTGTTCGAGGGGCTGGAGGGCGAGTTGCAGATGTGGATGAGCCACTCCGACGCCGTGACCGCCCTGCCCGAGGGGTGGCGGGTGATCGCCGAGACCGAGGAGAACCCGGTGGCCGCCGTCGCAGCCCCCGACGGCCGGACCTTCGGGGTGCAGTTCCACCCGGAGGTGGTGCACAGCCCCAAGGGCATGGCGGTGCTGGAGAACTTCCTCGAGCTCGCCGGGGTGCGCCGCGACTGGACCCCCGAGCACACCCTCGAGGCCCTCATCGCCGACATCCGCGCCAAGGTGGGCAAGGACCGGGTGCTGCTGGCGGTGTCGGGCGGGGTGGACTCCTCCACCCTGGCCCTGCTGCTCTCGAGGGCCATCGGCTCGCAGCTCACCGCCGTGTTCGTGGACCATGGCCTGCTGCGCCTGAACGAGCGCCACGAGGTCGAGCAGGCCCTGCGGCCCCTGGGCGACGAGAATTTGCGGGTGGTGGACGCCTCCGAGCAGTTCCTGCGGGCGCTGAAGGGGGTTGCCGACCCCGAGGAAAAGCGCAAGATCGTGGGGCGGGAGTTCATCCGGGTCTTCGAGGCCGAAGCCCGCAAGCTCTCGCAGGAGGGCTGCCGCTGGCTGGCGCAGGGCACGCTCTACCCCGACGTCATCGAGTCGGCGGGCGGGGAAGGGGCGGCCAACATCAAGAGCCACCACAACGTGGGGGGGCTGCCCCCGGACCTCAACTTCGAGCTCCTGGAGCCCTTCCGCTACCTCTTCAAGGACGAGGTGCGCGAGCTCGCCCTGCTCCTGGGCCTCCCCGAGCCCATCCGCATGCGCCACCCCTTCCCGGGCCCCGGCCTCTCCATCCGCATCCTGGGCGAGGTCACGCCCGAGAAGCTCGACGTCCTGCGCCGCGCCGACGACATCTTCATCAGCGCCCTGCGCGACTGGAACCTCTACGACAGCGTTTCTCAGGCCCTGGCCGTGCTCACCCCCCTGCAGAGCGTGGGCGTCATCGGCGACGAGCGCAGCTACGGCTACGTGCTGGGCCTGCGGGCGGTGAGCACCGCCGACTTCATGACCGCCGACTGGGCCCGCCTGCCCCTCGACTTCCTCGACGAGGTCGCCCGCAAGATCACCCGCCAAGTCCCCGAGGTCGGGCGCGTGGTCTACGACATAACCTCCAAACCGCCCGCCACCATCGAGTGGGAGTGAGGCGCGGCAGTGCCGGAGGGCACTCCCAAGTCACGAAAGTAACGCCCCAGATGTGACGTTTGACCATTTCCCCACCTAAGGGATGTGGTACAACGGCACCTGGAGGGAAACCTCCTCTCGGAGGCGACGAAGCCTGTCCTGCATTTGGGCGCCTGGGACAGGCCGAGCCAGTGGCGCAACCGGCCGAGAGACAACCACTCCGTACGCATCTTGCCACGCCGTGGGCGTTTCTCGCCGGTCAGGTTCCCAGCCTGGCCCTAGGCGTCGTTTAGGGTGTTCGGAGGCGTTGAACCGTGTTTCCCAACGTGGGCACCAAGGGAACCGGGGAGCCAGTGGTGCAACCGGCCGAACGCAGAAAAAGCGTTCCTGACGGACCTTGGCTTTTCCCACTCATCTTTACCGTTGGCTCTTCGACCTTTCGTCCGCTCTGGGCGGTGGCCGGGCTCGCCGCTGTGGTCCTGGCGGGCTGCGGACAGCCCGTCGCCCAGACCCAGGCCGAGTTCACGGCCGTGCCCGCCCAGCTTCCGGTGAGCGGGGGAGAAGTCTCCTTCTTCTGGCAGGCCGAAGGCGCCGGGGAAGTGACCGTCACGAGCGAGCCCGCCCTGCCGGGCTTTCCCCTCACCACCCGCGACCGCTCCTTCTCGGTGAAGGTGCGGGGCAACCCCACCACCGCCGCCAAGACCTACCGCTTCACCCTCGAGCTCGCCACCCCCCAGGGCCGCGCGGTCAAGACCCAGAGCGTCACGGTCGAGCCCCAGGCCTCCGTGAGCTGCCCGAGCTCGAGCCGGCCCGCCGCCCGCGCCGCGCTCGCCGCGCCCGAGCCGCTCAGGCCCGCCGGGCTGGGCCGCTTCGACCGCCCCTACGCCAGCGGCCGCCTGCTGGTGTTCAGCCAGAGCGACAGCCGCTTGCAGAAGCTGGGCGCTGTGCGCCTGGAGGGCGGCTGGGGCGTGGTGCGGGTGCCGCAGGGCCAGGAGGCCGCCAAGGCCCGCGCCCTCGTCGAGCAGGGCCTGGCCGACTACGCCCAGCCCGAGTACCTCTACGAGGCCGCCCTGGCCGCCGTGCCCCCGGCCAACCGCCAGTACCCCGCCCAGGACGAGCTCTTCGCCCAGATGCGCCTCGAGCAGGCCTGGAAGGGCCTGAGCGCGGGCTGCGAGCGCCCCGTGGTCGCCGTGGCCGACACCGGCTTCTTCACCGACCGCCCCGACCTCGCCCCCAACCTCACCCCCCAGTCGAGCTGGCTGGACGTGGTGGGGGCTAGCCTCGAGGCCCCCCAGCCCCGCCAGGGCGCCGTGGCCCCCCACGGCGGCGACTCCCACGGCACGGCGGTCGCCGGCGTCATCGCCGCGACCACCAACGACGGCTCGATGCTGGCCGGGGTGAGCTACAACCTCGCCCAGGTCCTGCCCATCAAGATCTTCGACGCCCAGGGCCGCACCGGCACGCTCCAGATCGCGCAGGCCCTCGAGTACGCCGCCGGCCGGACCGAGATCGGCGGCCGGGCCTTCACCAACCCCACCCCCGCCCAGGTGGTCAACCTCTCGCTGGCCGGTCAGGCCTTCGACCCCTACCTCGAGAGCGTGCTGGCTAAGGTCAGCGCCCAGGGGCTGGTGGTGGTGGCTGCTAGCGGCAACTCCGGCAGCGCCAGCGTGGGCTACCCGGCCTCCTCGCCCTACGTCCTCGCCGTGGGCGCCACCGACGCGCAGGGCCAGCGCGCCGTGTGGGGCAACGGGTTCGGCTCCAACTACGGCCCCGAGCTCGACTTCGTGGCCCCCGGCACCGCCGTCCCCAGCTACGGCGGCCAGGCCGCCGACGGCGTGGGCAACGCCTACGGCACCTCGATGTCGGCGGCCTTCGTCAGCGCCACCGTCGCGCTGCACCTCTACCAGAACCAGCGCCAGCACGGCACCTTCCACCCCGAAGGCGCGGGCAGCGCCACGCTCGAGGCCGTCCGTTCCTGCCTGCGCAGCGCCGCCCAGCTCTCCGCCCCCTCGCCCGAGACCGGCCACGGCCTGATCGACGTTTCCAAGGTGATTGACCCCGCCAACCCCGCGTGCAACTAGAGGAGGTCCCCATGCCCAAGAGCCTGCTTCAACCCCTCCCCGACGAGATCCTCAGCGGCTACGAAGCCCACCTCTACCTCGCCGACCTCCAGCTCTACGGCCTCATCTACCTGCCGCAGGGCACGCTGGGCCAGCCCCTGCCCTCCACCGCCGACTGGCTCAACCAGGGCGACAGCCCCCTTCTCCCCCTCGCCAGCGTCAACCTCTACCGCTCCGACTCCCCCGCGACGCCCCGGGCCGAGGACATCCTGGCGGTGCTCCCCTCGATGGGCCTGCCCAAGGAGCGGGTGCTCTACCTGCAAGGCGGGCGGCCCCCGGCCGTCCGGGGCGGCAAGCGCCGGAGGGTGGCCCTGCTGTACCCTCACAGCGTGCTGGTGGGCTGGCTCGAGGGCCCCGAAGGCCAGGACTTCCACCAGTACGTGGCCCTCGCCCTGCCCTTCCAGCCCCTCTTCGAGGCCGAGGTCTACCCCCTGGGCCAGCCGCTCAGCCAGGCGAAGTGCCTCGAGCGCCACCCCTTCCTCACGGTCAACCTGCGCCAGGCGCGGGGGTTCTTCGCGCCGATGCCGGAGGGGCCGGGTGGGGTGGACTTGACGTTGTTCTGAGGCGATGGCTGATAGTCAATAGTCGATAGCCGATCGTCGATAGCTAAACGCCAGACGCCGGACGCGGGTCGTACGTCGTACGTCGTACGCAAGACGCAAGACGCCTCGGCCCTCGATCCTCGGCCCTAGACTCTCGACTTTTCACACGCCACGAGCTACGGGCCCTTAGTTATCGGCTATCGACCCTCCGCAAGAACGCCACCGTGGCCTGTACGATGCGCTGCCAGCCCTCGGGTTGGCCGATGTCGGCGGGCTGGTCGCCGGGCTGGGCCCCGTAGGCCCCGAAACCGGCGTGGTTGAGGCCCTCGATCACCTCGACCCGGGTGCCCTTGGGCATGCGGGGGATCTGGCGGGCGCGTTCCTCGGCGGTGAGCAGGCCGTCCTTGCCGCCGAAGAGGGCCAGGGTGGGGAGGGTGCGGCTCGAGAGGTCGTTCTGGGGGTAGGAGGCCCACAAGACCAGCCCCGCCACCGAGCGCTGAACCAGGGGGTCGCCGGAGGCGGCGAAGTTGGCGGCGGCCACGCCGCCCATGGAGTGGCCGGCCAGCACCCACTTGGTCTGGGGGTAGCCCTCGAGCACCACCCGCGCCCGGTCCTGGTCGCTGATGGCGAGGTTGAAGGGCACCCACAGCAGCGCGACCGGGTGGCCCGCCGCGGCCACCTGCCGCAGCACCGGGGCGTAGGCGCGGTAGTCCACGCGCGCGCCGGGGTAGAAGGCCAGGCCCACTCTCGCGGCCTCCCCGGCGGGGCGCAGCAGGTAGCCCCAGTTCCTGGCCTCCACCCTCACGGCGCTGTCGCTGCTGAGGGCGCCCAGGGCCTCGGGCGCGGGGGGGATGGGCTTGAGGGCCTGCCAGACGTAGAACACCACGCTGGCGGCGAAGAAGAGCATCAGGCCGAAGAAGATCAGCCAGAAGCGGCGGCTGGCGACGAGGGTCTGGGGTCGGGCGGTTTTGCGGCTCATGGTCAGTCGGTGGCTGTGGGGGCCGGGGTCTTGGGCAGGGTTTGCCCCTGGTAGCGGCGGCGCTCGAAGAGGTAGAAGGCGGCGGGCACCACGTAGAGCGTCAGCAGCGTCGAGACCGTGACGCCGCCCAGGATGATGATGCCCAGCGGCTTGCGGAACTCCGAGCCCTCCCCGCTCGCCAGGATCAGCGGCAGCGAGATGATCAGCACGGTGAGGGTGGTCATGAGGATGGGGCGCAGGCGCAGCCGGGCGGCCTCCACCAAGGCGTCGTAGAGCGGCTTCTCCTGGGCCTGGCGCACGGCGAAGTCGAGGAGCAGGATGGCGTTCTTGGTCACCAGCCCGATCAGCATCACCAGGCCCAGCACGCTGATGGTGTCGAGGCCCGCGCCGAAGAGCCATAGCGCCCAGAAGGCGCCCACCAGCGCCAGCGGGACGGGCAGCAGCAGGTAGAGGGGGTAGCGGAAGGCGTTGAACTGGCTGGCGATGACCAGGTAGTTCAGCAGCAGCGCCAGCCCGAAGGCGATGGGCGCGGTGCTGGCGAGGTCGCCCACGAAGGCGGCCCCGCCCTGGCTCTCCAGCCGCACCCCGTCGCCGAGGACGCCGGCCTCCTCGAGCGCCTGCTCGATCTGCTGGCTGTACTGGAAGACCCCGCTGGTCGCGCTCTCCGAGCGGTTGGCGGTGATGCCGGCGGAGAAGGCGTTGTTGGTGCGGGCCAGCGTGGCGGGGCTCTGGCGGCTGTCGAAGCGGCTGAGGCTCGCGAGCGGGAGCGACTGGCGCAGGCTCGGGGAGTACACCGGCAGCGAGAGCAGGGCGCTGGGGCTGCCGATGAGGCCGGGGTCGGCCTTGACCACGATGGGGTATTCCTGGCCCGAGCGGCGCAGCTTGGCCGCCTCCGCCCCCGCGTTGTAGACCCGCAGCACCTGGGCGAGGTCGTTGGGGGTGAGGCCGGTGCCCTCCAGCGCCGAGGCGTCGGGCACCAGCACCCGCTCGTTGGCCTTCTGGGCGAGGCTGCTGGAGACGTTGGCGAGGAAGTCGAGGCCGTAGAGCACCTCGAGCGCCTTCGCGTTGCGCTCCTCGAGCAGCTCGGGCGTGGGGGCCGAGAGCACGAACTGGAAGTCGTCGCCCCCCGGGCCGCCCTCGGCGGCCTTGACCCGCAGGGTGGCCTCGGGGCGGGCCTCGAGCCGGGCCTCGAGCGCGCGGGCGAGCTCGGGGACGATGGCGTAGATGTTCGCGCGCTCGCCGTGCTCCGCCAGCACCACGGTGAAGTCGGCGCGCTCAGGGTTGCCGCTGCCCAGCGCGCTGTTGGAGGAGCCCACCTCGGTGAGCACGTCCTTAACGTAGGGGCGCGCCAGCAGGAAGTCCTCGACCTCGCGGGCCAGCCGGTCGGTCTCGTCGAGGGCGGTGCCCTTGGGCAGCTCGAGGCGCACGTTGACCACGCCGTTGTCGGAGCGGGGGGTGAAGTTGAAGGGCACGCGGGGGGCCACCAGGCCGATGGAGAGGAAGAACAGCGCCCCCACCGCGAGCACCAGGGGGCTGCGGGGCAGCAGCCGGGCCAGGCTGCGGGCGTAGGCCTCGCGCAGCAGGTCGAACAGGCGCTCGGAGGCGTGGAAGAGCGAGGAGCTCACCGCCCCCGCCAGCCCGAACAGCACGCGCCCCACGTAGCGCAGCGGCAGCAGGGCCAGCCACAGCGGCAGCAGCAGCGCCTGCCAGGAGCGCAGCTTGCCCGCCAGCCAGCCGAAGTCCTCGCGGATGCCGCGCAGGCTGCGGGGCACCTCGCGCCAGGTGGGGGGCTCGGGGTCGGGGAAGTAGGCCAGGCGCACGGTGAGGAAGAACAGCGCCTCGAGCCAGCTGAAGAAGATCGCCGCCGCCAGCCCCAGCCCGAACTCGCGGAAGAGCTGCCCCACGAAGCCCGGCAGGAAGCTGATGGGCAAGAACACCGCCAGGAGCGACAGCGTCGCGGCCGAGACCGCCGAGAGCACCTCGGTGGTGCCGCGCAGCACCGCGTCCTTGAGGCCGTAGGGCTGCTCGAGCCAGTGCTCGACCTGCGCGGCGACGGCGGGGATGTCGTCGGCGGGGAGCAGGTCGGCGCTGCCCCGGCCCACCGCCGCGTGCACCGGCAGGCCCTGCGCCAGGTAGCGCTCGATGTGCTCGGCCAGCACGGCGGCGTCCTCGCGCGAGAGCAGCCCGCGGGTGGCCTTGGCTACGGCGTCGGGGACGGAGTACTTCTGGCGGCGGTAGCGGTCGATGTTCTCGGCCACCACGATGGAGTCGTCCACCACGATCCCCACCGCCACGATGATCGCCAGCAGGCTGATGACGTTGAAGGTGAAGCCCAGCAGCCCGTACACCAGAAGCGCCCCGGCCATGGTGATGGGGATGGCGACCACCACGCTGAAGACCGAGTTGAGCTTGCCCAAGAACACCAGCACCACAAAGGAGACCACCAGCGCGACGATGACCACCTCCTTCAGCGTGTCCTCGACGGTGGCCTGGATGAAGGTGGTGGTGTCGCCGGTGACGCGGGCGCGGTAGCCTTCGGGCAAGGTCGCCCTCGCCAGGGTCCCCTTGACGCCCTGCGCCACCGAGACCGCGTTGGCGTCGGGGGTCTTGCGCACGCCCAGCAGCACCACCGGCTCGCCCGACAGGCGCGTGTAGCGGCTGGGGGTGGCCTGGGTGTCGCGCACGCTGGCGAAGTCGGAGACCTTGAGGCCTCGAGCCGGGTCCACCACGATGCGCGCCACGTCGGCGGGGGTCTGGGGCTGGCTGCGGGTGACGAAGTTGAAGCGCTGCCCGCCCTGGTCCTGGCTCCCGGCCGGGATCGCCAGGGCCGAGGCCTGGATGGCCCCCACCACCTGGTTGGCGGTGAGGCCGTACTCGGCGAGCTTCCAGGGGTCGAGCAGCACCTGGATCTGGCGCTGGGGTGCGCCCTGGATCTGCAAGTCGGCCACCCCGGGCACGAGCTGGAGCTGGGGCTTGAGCGTCTTATCGACGTAGTCGGCCACCTCGCGCAGGTCGCGCCCCTCGGCCGAGACCGCCACGTAGAGGATGGGCTGGGAGGCGGGGTCGAACTTCTGCACCACCGGGGCCGAGGCGTCGCGGGGGAGCTGGCCCCGCACGGCCGCCACCCGCTGCGAGACGTCGGTGGCGACCTGGTCCACCGAGCGCCCGTAGTCGAACTGGGCGATGACCAGCGAGAAGCCCTCGCTCGACTGCGAGGAGATCTGGTCGAGGCCGGGCAGCGTGGAGAGGGCGTCCTCGATGGGCCTGGAGATCTGGCTCTCGATCTCCTCGGGCCCGGCGCCGGGGTAGGTGGTGCTGATGGCCACGACCGGGATCTCGAACTTGGGCAGCAGGTCCACGCCCAGGCCCCGGCTGGCGATGAGCCCGAAGAGCACCAGGGCCAAAAAGGCCGCCGTGGAGAAGACGAAGCGCTCGACGAAGAACTTGACCAGCGGGCTCTCACGCATGGCACGGCCTCACGGGATGACCTCGACCCTGTCGCCGTCGCGCAGGCTGGGGGGCACCGGGTAGATCACCCGGGCCCCGGCGGGGACGCCGTCCACGGCCACGGTGGTGCCGTTGTCGCCCAGCACCCGCACCGCCGCCGTCCGGGCCTGCCCCTCCTCGGCCAGCATCACCGCGGGCCGCTCGCCGGGCAGCAGGGCCCCGCTGGGCAGCAGGACGCCCTGGGCGAGCTCGAGGTTGTAGCGCAGGTTGGCGGTGGCCCCCGGCGTGAGCGGGGCCGCGACCTGGGCCACCGCCTCCACCAGACGGTCGTTGCCGGGCACCTGGGCGGTGCGCACCAGCCGGGCGTAGTAGGTCTTGCCCTGGTAGTCGAGGTTGAGCCCGCTGCCCACCGGCAGCCGCGCGGCCTCGGAGGGCGGGATGCGGAAGCGGGCCTCGAGGCTGCGGGTGTCGGCCAGGCGGAAGGCCCGGCTCCCGGCGGCCACGAACTCGCCCGGGTTGACCAGCACCTCGGCCACCACCCCGGCGTAGGGGGCCCGGATCACCGTCTCGCCGAGGGCCTTGCGGGCCTGCTGCACCTGCACCTGGGCCTGCTCGAGCTGGATGCGCAGCAGCGCGAGGTCCTCCTGGTTGGCCCGCCGGGCGCGGCTGAGGTTCTCCTGGGCGTTGTCAAAGGCGGCCTGGGCCTGGGCGCGGGCGGCCTCGAGGCCGCTGAGCTCCACCGCGGCGATGGCCCCCGCCGCCGCGAGCTCCCGGCCCTCCTTCAGGCGCCGCTCGGCCACGCTCAGGTTGGTGCGGGCGGCCTCGAGCTGGGCCTGCAGCGGCGCGAGGTTGGCCTGGGTCGAGCGCTGGGCGCGGCTGAGGTTGACCCGGGCCTGCTCGAGGCCGAGCTCGGCCTGGCGTAGGCTGCTGCGCGCGTTGGTGGCCTCGAGCTCGATCACCGCCTGGCCCGCCGCGACCCGCGCCCCCTCGCTCACCAGCACGCGCTCGACCCGCCCGCTAGCCCCCGCCGCCACCTGGCTCTCGCGGGCCGGGGCCAGCGTGACCCCGGTGGTGCGGGCGGCCACCAGGCGGCCCGTCTTGGGCGCGACCACCCGCACCCGCACCACGCGCTCGGCCGCCGGCTCTTCCTTCGCCGCGGTGGCCGACCCCGTCTGGGGCCGGCAGGCGGCGAGCGCCAGCAGGCTCAGCCCGAGGGCGAGGTAGACCCCGGCTGCCCTCATCGCCCACCGCCCGTCAGGAGGTTGTAGTAAGCCCGCAGGTAGTTGCCGACGGCCTGCTGGGCCGCGAGCTCGGCCTGGGTGAGGGCCAGCTCGGACTGGGCGTAGGCGATGGGGCTGATGAGGCCGCCCTCGAGCCGCTTCCTGTCGGCGGCGAGCTGCTCGCGGGCGTTCTCCACGGCGGCACGGCTGACGCCCAGCGCCCTCGAGGCGCTGACGAGCTGGTTGTAGAGCTGGTCGTACTGCAGGGCCAGCGCCCGCTCGACCTCGCGCGCGCCCGCCTGGGCCTGCTCGGCACGGGCCCGGGCGGCGTCGATGTCGGCGCGGGCGGCGTAGCTGGGGTCGAGGAGCTCGACCTGGAGCCGGGCCAACTCGGCCCGCTGGCGGGCCTGCAGGAGGTCGGGGTTGGCCTCGAGGTAGCCCTTCACCGCCTCGGGGCCGGGCGGCTCGGGGAGCTTGGCGAGGGGGTCGAGCGCGGCGAAGGCTCCTACCAGGCTGCGCAGGTTGCTCTGCGCCAGCGCGAAGCCGCTCTCGGCCAGGCCGGCCTGGCGGCGGGCGTCCTCGAGGCGGTTCTGGGCGTTCTTCACGTCGAGCGCGGTGCCCGAGCCGTTCTTCTGGCGGATCTGCGCCACCTGGAGGTTGGTCTCGGCCAGCTTGAGCGACTGCTGGGCCAGCCGGTTCTGCAGGTTGGCCTCGAGCACCTGCGCGTAGGCGCCGGCGATGGAGCCCTCGGCCTGGCGCAGGGCCCGGGTGTAGCTGGCCTGGGCCAGCGCCACGCGCTGCTCGGCCTGCACCCGGCCGGGGCGGGTGAGCAGGGGATCGGCCAGCACCCGCTGCAGGGCGGCCTGGGCGTCGTCGAGCTCGGCCTTGGCCGAGACGACCGGGGCCTGGGACGCGGCTTTGCCGAGGGCGGTCTCGAGGCTCAGGTTCTGGGCCGCGGCGAGGGCGAGGAAGGCGAGGAGGGGGATGAGCCGTTTCATGGGGTTACCTCACTGGGGGGGAGGGCATAGAAGCGGTAGAGGTCGAGGAGGCGTTGCGCCCGCGCGAAGCGGGCCTGCTCGAGGCCGAGCCGGGCCTGCTGGGCGGCGAGCTCGGCCTGCAGGGTGGCGAGGGGGCTGGTGAGCCCCAGCCGCTCGCGCTCGCGGGCCTCGCCCAGGGCCTTCTCGCCGTCGGCCAGGGCGCTTTGGGCGAGCCCTAGGCCCCGCTCGGCGGCGGCCAGGTTGGTCCGCAGCACCTGCTCCTGCAGGGCGGCGTTGCGCTTGGCCGCCTCGAGGCCCGCCCGCGCGGCCTCGAGCTGCCGCTCCCCGGCGTCGATGGCGTCGAAGAGGGCGGGGGTCAGGCTGAAGCTCAGCCCCACGCGCCACTCCGAGCGCAGCCGGTCCTGCGGCGGGCTCGAGCGGCTGGGGTTGGGGTCGAGGTAGCTGAAGCCCAGCGCCGGCTGCAGGGTGCGGCTGTTGAGCGAGAGGCTCCAGGTGCTGCTGCTCGAGGGGTACCAGCTATAGCTCCCCTGCACCACCGGCAGCGCGTTGCGCAGGGCGCGGTCGAAGGCGAGCTGGGCCTGGATCACCTGCAGCTCGGCCTGCAGCACCGCCGGGGCGGGGAAGGGCCTGGGCACCGGCACCTCGACGGGCTCCACCCGGTCGGTGCCGAAGAACTCGCGCAGCGTGAGCCCGGCGAGCTCGAGGTTGCGCTGGGCGTCGTCGAGCTGGCTCTGGGCCTGGCGCACCCCGGCCTCGGCCTGGCGCACCTCGCTGGCGTTGGCCGCCTCGCGCGTCTGGCGCAGCCGGGTGGCCTCGAGGCTGCCCTGGGCCAGCCTGAGGCCGCTCTGGGCCACGCCCACCGCGCCCTCGGCCAGCTTGCGCCGGTAGGCCGCCTCGAGCGCCTGCGCCTCGAGCTGGGCGCGGGCCTGGCGGTAGCCGATCTTGGCCTGCTCGAGGCCGATGCGCGCTTGGGTCAGGTTGTCGGCCACGTCCCCGAAGGGGAAGGGCGTGAGCGTCAGGCTCAGGCTGAGCGAGCGGGCGTCGGACGGGGGGGTGTAGCAGG
>NZ_QXDL01000125.1:0-12127 GCF_003574345.1 Calidithermus terrae | reverse complement strand
AAAGCCGTGACCCCGCGCGCAGGCTCCCCAGCACCCGCCCGATCCCGCCGCGGGGGGAGTAGCTCTCGAGGTCGGGCACCGCTACGGTCGGTATATCTTCCATCCTTCGCGCCGGGCCTCCGGAGTGAAGCTACCACATCTGGACGGAGCTAAGCCCGTAACGTGGCCCGGCACGAGGACCGGTCCGGTCCGTAACGCCCCGTGGGAGCTTCCACCCGCGACCGGCCACCGGCGATCTCTGTAAGGAGTCTCTCGCGCGTGAACCTACCCCAGACCCCGCCCCTACCGGGCTTCATGCTTCCTTTAGTCAGGGGAATTTCTCATGAACATGAAGGTTGTTTTAAGGGCCTTTTCAAAATTCCGTTACGCCCGTTATGATTCAATGTCTTTCGGCAACCTGACAGTTGCTGCCAACCCCCTCGAGGAGAACCCCAACCCGTGAAACGACGCCTCCCCCTTCTTGCTCTAGCGCTGGCGATGGCGGCTTGTGTCACGCAGCAGAACCCCGACCCCTCCTTCACCCTCTCCCTCCCCGTTGCCGACAGCAACCCCACGCTCGTTCAGGGCACCCAAAAAGACCTCAACGTCGCCATCGGGCGGCAAAACGGCTTCAGCGAGGCCGTGAGCCTGAGCCTGGAGAAAAGGGGTGGGGGCAGCCTCGCCACCGGGCTCAGCTACAGCTTCAACCCCGGCACGGCCAGCGGCACCAGCAGCACCCTCACCCTCAACGTCTCCACCGGCACGGCCCCGGGGGTATATGACCTGCAGGTCACGGGCACCGCGGGCAGGGCCACCCAGTACGCCTACCTGACCCTCACCGTGCAGGAGAAACCCCAGCCCGGCAGTTTCAGCCTGGCCGTCAACCCCTCCAGCCGCAGCCTCGAGCGCCCTGCCAGCGGGTCGGCCAACGCCAGCGCCGAGGTGAGCATCGTACGCGACAAGTTCAGCGAGGCCGTGAGCCTCAGCCTCGAGCAGGCCGACGGCAAACCCCTGCCCACCGGGGTCAGCGCCGGCTTCAGCCCCGCGAGCGCCACGGGCGGCTCGAGCACCCTCACCCTGACCGTGAGCCCGCAGGCCCAGGCCGGCAGCTACAGCCTGCGGGTCAAAGGCACCGCCGGCGGCACCACCAAGTACGCGCCCTTCACCCTCAGCGTCACCGCCCCTGCACCGCCGCCGCCCCCGCCGCCACCCCCTCCCGGCGGCGCCAACCTCACGCTGCTGCGCAGCTACACGTGGATGCAGAGTAGCCCCGAGGGCGACCAGCCGGCCGTGGAGGCCATGTTCTACCGCCCCCGCCAGTTCAAGAGCGGCGTCACCATCCCCGACGAGCAGAACCACGGCGCCATCGACGACGCGGGCGCCTACCAGGGCTGGGACGTGCTCACCCCGCCCAACGGCGGCAAGCACGGCGGGGTCTGGCAGTACGACAAGCCGGTGTTCGTGCGCCTCACGCTGAGCCGCGACGCCCGTCTGGCGGTGGTGTGGCGCGCCGACCCCGCCAGGGTGCCCAATTGGCTCAAGAACAACTGGAGCGAGCAGGGCAAGGTGCGCATCGCCGGGCAGGACCGCCGGGTCTTCGTCAAGAACTTCAGCGCCGGCCAGGTCGTCGAGCTCGGCTCGGTCTACGACCCCGGCCAGCGCCAAGCCCAGAACCTCGAGACGTACTGGGTCCTCTTCGCCGAGAAGGACGGCACCCCCCCGGCAGAGCCCCCGCAGCTCGGGAGCCCCGCCGCCGAGCCCAACAAGGCCTGCCCGCAGTGGGTGCACGACCAGTACACCACCGAGGTCACCATGCCCAACGGCGCCAAGCGGGTCCTCGCCACCTGGCACCCCCAGGTCGACCCCGTCTACTGGTGCTACTTCGGCCACGACCACGGCTCCGACCCCGGCCTCCTGGCCCCCGGCTACAAGGTGGCCTTCGGCTACGTCCAGGACGATCTGCACAACAGCGGCGTGCTGCCCGAGCCGCACCCGGGCTTCAAGAACTACGTGTGGGAGCGCGACGGCTACCGCTGGCTCTTCGTCCACCACTTCGGCACCGGCGGCGCGGGCCGGGTCTGCCGCCAGTTCCACAGCCTCGAGGTCGCCGTAGCCAGCGCGAGCACCGGCGAGATCGTCGCCAAGCTTCACATCAACACCGACTTCGGCCCCTCCACCAACAACAACACCGACCTCCCCCTCGAAGCCACCTGCCCCCAGGGCGTCCTCACCCCCTCCCAAGTGGCCGACCAGAGCAACGGCGAGCGCAAGATCCACGTCTACGACGGAACCCAGGGCAGCCTCAACGGCTACGAGCCCTGGCGCTCCGACGTGTCGGGCAACATCCTCGGCCTCGACCTCGGCGGCCTCACCTTCGACACCGTCAACCCCATCACCGCCTGCACCGGCCCCGTGTGCAGCAGCCTGATGCGCATCGGCAACAGCACCGGCGAGACCCGCCTGTTCTCCTTCGCCACCGACCCGGGCGGCCCCGCGCTCTCCATCGACGCCTCCAAAGCCCCGGGCGGCGGAGGGGAGTTCTTCACCGACGTCTACGGCAAGAAGCTCCTGCCCCCCTCCGACCCCGGCGCCGTCCGCCAGTACGTCAAGCCCGGGCTGCGCCTCGAGGTGCGCAACCCCCGGCACACCGAGTGCTTCACCCGCGACGCCTTCTTCATGTTCTACGAGGGCTGTGACCTCGCCGCCAACGTCCCCCAGGCCTTCATGAACATCGAGGGCGCCCTTACCGACAAGAACTAGCCTTCCTCGCTTCCCTCCCTCCTCTCCCCCACGTTTCCTCCTGGCGTGGGGGACTCTTCTTGGGAGCATTAAGCCTCCCACCCCTTCCACGACCTTGGATTCACTTCGTAAACTCTACCCATGCGCGTTTATGATGAGCGTTCCAAGGAAGGGATAGCCTCGAGACGACAACCCAGCGCGGCAGTGGGGGAGCGAGGGCTCGAGCTCCGGCTCCGCAACGGCAGGCGTCGGTTTGCGCTCTGGGCGCACGTCCGCTACCTCTCGCCTGGAGCGCTCGTGGTAGACAGGCATGGGTCGAGTTTACGTATTCAATCCAAGGTAAGACAAGGGCTGAAGCTTAATCTTCTTCGGAGGAGGTCCAACCGCTCGAGGCCCCTCGAGGCCCGCCCCGGCGTCTCGTCACACCCTCCGCCAATTGGCGTAATTCGCTCCACCGCCCGTCTGCCGAACAAGGTATTGGCTCCCCTTTTCCTGCGGGCCGCCAGGCTCTATCCTGAACGACAAATGAAAACAACCTCGTCAAACCCGCACCCCGGGCAGGGGCTCCTCTCCGGCTTCGCCAAGTGGCTGGTGGCCGCAGGGCTGGTGGTGGCGCTGGGCGCCGGGACCCCCGCGCAACCCTCCGCCCCCGCCGACCCCTCTTTCCTCGCCCAGACCAACGACGCCGAGCGCCTGCGCACCGCGCTGGGCCAGTTGCGCAACCTCGCGGGGCCGCTCGAGGCCGACCGCCTCCTGCTGGCCGAGCTGCGCAAGAACTTCCCCGACGACCTCGAGGAGGGCCAGGCCTACCTCGAGCGCCTGAAGGAGCTGGCCTTCAAGTCCGACCCGGTGCGCCTGGGCCCGCTGGCCAACCGCATGGTCGAGAAGTCCGGCCCCTACCTCAAGTGGCGCGACAAGGACTACACCACCGCCGAGGAGGCCGCCCGCGAGTACGCGCGGGGCGGGGCGCGCGAGTTCCAGAACCTCTTCAGCGAGTTCAACAACGCGGTCCTGCAGACCGTGGTGACCCACCTCGACGCGCTGCTCGACCAGCTCGAGGCGGTGCGCTGAGCCCGGGCTGGGCCCGGCCGGGGCTCATCCGGCCCGGCCCTTCGACCCGTATAAACCACCGAAGAAAGCCAGAAAGCGGTTCGCCCGCGGAGGTAGCTGAATGACCAGTCGTCTGCTCAAAAGTTTGCTGTGCGCCGGAGCGTTGGGCCTGGGCGTGGGGATGGCCCAGGGCTCCGGCCGGTTCATGGAGGTGCGCGCCGGGAGCGTGCCCGGGCCCATCGACTTCCTCAAGCCCCTCGGCCCGCACCTCTCCGGGCGGCTGTGGCTGCTGACGCAGGGCATGGAGCCCCGCCTCACGGCGGCGCTGGCGGGCGAGCGCGAGGGCGAGGGGTTCCGCAGCGAGTACCAGCGGGTGATGGGCCTCTTCCGCTCCTTCAGCAACCCCATGCTGCAGGCCCCGGGGGCCGCCGCGCTGGTGCCCTACCGCGAGCCCGGCCCCGCCTTCAGCCGCGGCGTGCTGGTGACGCGCGACCTGGGCGACATCCCCATCCAGACCGAGCCCCACCTGGCGATCAACCCCAAAGACCCCGACCACCTGGTGATGGGCGTCATCGACTACAACATGGCCTCGCTGGTGAGCTACGTCAGCCAGGACGGCGGGGGGAGCTGGGAGGGGCCCTTCCAGGCCCCCTACCTGCTCGACGACCTGGGCACCGGCGGCGACCCGGTGCTGGCCTTCGACCGCCAGGGCCGCCTGTTCATGACCGGCATCTCCATCGGGGTGGAGGAGTTCGAGGTCGGGCCCTTCGTGCTGTTCACGGTGGTCTCGAGCATGTCCATCGCCCGCTCCACCGACGGCGGCTTCAGCTTCCCCGACACCTTCTCCTCCGCCCGCTCCACCGTCAACACCGACAAGCTCTCCACCGACCGCCAGGGCCGCGTGCGCGGGGAGATCTCGGTGGGCTTCCTGGATAAGCCCTGGATCGCGACGGGGCCCAACCCCAAAGACCCCGCCAAGGACGTCGTCTACGTGGTCTACACCGACTTCGAGAGCGTGTACGAGCCGTTGTACATCGACGAGATCCTCACCCTCTCCGCCCGCGAGACCCGCACCACCATCCGGCTGGTGAAGTCGGAGGACGGCGGGGTGACCTGGAGCAAGCCCCTCGCCATCAGCCCCACCGTGCGCGAGTCCTACGGCGAGGGCGACGGCAACCCCGGCGACGGCGAGGCGGTGGGCAGCCAGCGGGTGGTGCAGGGCGGCAGCGTGGCGACCGCCGCCGACGGCTCGGTCTACGTGGCCTACTTCGACTCCACCAACGACGAGAGCTTCCGGGGGCAGGGCGAGATCTACCTGGCCCGCTCCACCGACGGCGGCAACACCTTCGCCAAGCCGGTGGTGGCCTCGAGCTTCAACGAGATCCCCTTCCGCCCGCGCACCAACAACTTCCGCTTCTGGGCCAGCAGCTTCCCGCAGATCGCGCTGGGCCCGCAGGGCGACGTCTACCTCGTCTACGCCGCCCGCCCCAGCGGCAAGAACGCCGACGACGCCGACATCTACCTGGTGCGCTCGCAGGACAAGGGCCGCAGCTTCAGCCGCCCCAAGCGCCTCAACGCCGACGACACCTCCCGCCTGCAGTTCTTCCCCTCCATCGCCGCCAGCCCCAAGGGCGTGCTGCACGTGATGTGGGGCGACACCCGCGACGACCGCTCGCAGCTTCGCTACCACATCTACTACACCCGTTCGGAGGACCGCGGCGAGACTTGGGGCTTCGAGCTCAAGGAGCAGAACGTCAAGAGCGGCGACGTGCGCGTGACCGACTTCCCCTCCAACCCCAACAAGGGCTTCCCCGGCGGGCAGTTCATCGGCGACTACTTCTCGATCCAGGCCACCGACGAGGACGTGTACATGATCTGGCCCGACACCCGGCTGGGCGAGTTCGGCGGCTTCAACCAGAAGATCGGCTTCGCCCGGCTGCGCTCGCTGCGCCAGCCCGAGATCTTCGCCTCGCCCTCGGCGGGCCCCGGCGGGCAGAGCGTGACCTTGCAGGGCTTCAACTTCCAGCCCGACTCCACCGTCTTCGTGCTGCTGGGCGACGGGGTGATCGCCAGCACCCGCTCCAACCTCGAGGGCCGCTTCACCACCACCTTCTACATGCCCGTCACCGGCGAGGGCCCGCAGAACCTGCGCGCCGTGGACGCCTCGGGCAACCTCGCCAGCGCTGCTTTCTTCACCGAGTTCGGCTTCAACAACGTGCAGACCCTGCTGCGCCAGCTCCAGCAGCCCGCGCCCGCCGCGAACACCCCCTCCAGCGACCCCGAGCTCGCCAAGGTGCTCGCGGAGATCCAGAAGAACCAGACCCTCTACCAGCAACTGCTCACGCAGCTCGCGCAGATCCAGAAGACCAACCAGGAGCTGTACAACCAGCTCATGAAGCGGCTGGAGACCCTGCAGAAGGAAGTGCAGAAGCTGCAACAGGGCCAGCCCAAGCGTTAGGGAGGAGCCATGCTGCGCAAGACGCTGCCCTACGTGGCCCTGGCCGCCCTCGTCGTGGCCCTGGGCCAGAGCGGGGGCTACAAGCCCCCGCACCAGAAGCCCGGCCCCTCGGCCGAACGGCTGGTGTTCCGGGCCTTCAACGCCGACCGCGCCCCCCTCGACCTCAAGGCGGGGCAGATGGACCTCTACCTCTTCAGCCTCAAGACCGCCGCGGCCCAGGAGCTGCGCGGCACGCCGGGGGTCAAGCTCTACCAGGCCCCCGCCACCACCCTCTCGCTCATCCTCAACCCCGCGCCCGCGCCGCAGGGGCAGCTCAACCCCTTCGCCCTCAAGGAGGTGCGGCAGGCGGTGCAGTCGCTGGTCAACCGCGAGTTCATCGCGCGCGACATCTTCCGCGGCAACGCCTTCCCCATGGTCACGCACCTCTCCCCGCGCGACTTCGACTTCCTGGCGATCTACGACCTCGACCGCGGCTCGGGCATCCGCTACGACCCCGAGCGCGCGCGCAACGACATCGCCCAGGCCATGCGCAAGGCCGGGGCCGAGCTGGTGGGGGGCAAGTGGCAGTACCGCGGCCAGCCCGTCCGGGTCAAATTCATCACCCGCGTGGAGGACGAGCGCCGCGAGATCGGGGACCTGGTGCGCTCGGAGCTCGAGAAGGCCGGCTTCACGGTGGCGATGAGCTACCAGACCTTCGCCCCCGCCGTGCTCACGGTCTACTCCTCCGACCCCAAGGCGCTGGAGTGGCACCTCTACACCGAGGGCTGGGGCCGGGGCGCGCCGCAGCGCTACGAGTTCGGCAGCGTCAACAGCTTCTACGCCCCCTGGCTGGGCAACCTGCCCGGCTGGCAGCAGGCGGGCTTCTGGCAGTACCAGAACAAGGAGCTCGACGAGCTGGGCAAGAAGCTCTTCACCGGCGACTTCAAAAGCGAGGCCGAGCGCAACCAGCTCTACCGCCGCATGACCCAGCTCGGGCTCGAGGAGTCGGTGCGGGTGTGGCTGGTGACGGCCGTCAACACCTTCCCCGCCCGCGCCGAGCTCACCGGCGTCACCGAGGACCTGGTGGCCGGGCCGCGCAACCCCTGGGCGCTGCGCGAGGCCCACGTGCCGGGCAAGGACACCGTCACGGTGGGCCACCTGTGGGTGTGGACCGAGCGCACCACCTGGAACCCGGTGGGCGGCATCGGCGACGTGTACTCCAGCGACATCTACCGCAACCTGGCCGACCCGCCGCTGTGGAACCAGCCCTTCACCGGCGAGACCAAGCCCTTCCGCGCCGAGTTCAAGGTGGAGACCGCCGGGCCCGCGGGCAAGCTCGAGGTCGCGGAGGGCGCCGTGACCTGGGACGCCTCCGGCGGCCGGTGGAAGCCGGTGGCCGCCAGCACCCGCGCGACCAGCAAGGTCACCTTCGACTACTCGCGCTACTTCAAGAGCAAGTGGCACCACGGCCAGAGCATCACCATGGCCGACGTGCTCTACTCCATCGCCCAGGGCTACGAGCTGGCCTACAACCCCGAGAAGTCGAAGATCGAGGTCGCCCTCGCCGTCACCAGCCGCCCGCTGCTGGAGACCTTCAAGGGCTTCCGGGTGCTCGACGCCAACCGGCTCGAGGTCTACGTGGACTTCTGGCACTTCGAGCCCTCGCTCATCGCCGGCTACGCCTCGCCCAGCGGGCTGGGCACCCCCTGGGAGCTGTTGGCCGCGATGGACGACCTGGTGTTCAAGCAGCGCCGCGCCGCCTACACCGACACCGCCGCCGCCCGCTTCGACGTGCCCTGGCTGAGCCTGGTGCTCGACAAGGACGCGCGGGCGGTGCTGCGCACCCTGCGCCAGTTTAACGAGGCGGGCACCGTGCCCGAGGGCGTGTTCCAGGTGGGCGGGCGCAGCCTGGTGAGCGCCCAGGAGGCCAAGGCCCGCTACCAGGCCTCCATCGAGTGGTTCAACAAGTACGGCCACCTGGTCGTCTCCAACGGCCCCTTCTTCCTCGCCCGCTACGACCCCCCCGCCCAGTACGCCGAGCTGCGGGCCTTCCGCGACCCCAGCTACCCCTACAAGCCCGGCGACTGGTTCCAGGGCGAGCCCCCCGACCTCGCCATCGGCCGGGTGGACGCGGGCCGGGTGGCGGTGGGCAAGGCCGCCGAGGTCAAGGCCAGCCTGCGCGGCCCCGGCACGCTGGGCCTGCGCTACCTGCTCTTGGAGCCCGCCAGCGGCAAGGTGGTGGCCCAGGGCCAGAGCAAGACCGGCAAGGCCGGCGACTTCAGCGTGACGCTCGAGGCCGGCGCCACCCGCGGCCTCAAGCCGGGGCTCTACCGCCTCTACCTCGCCGCCTACAGCGACAGCCTGGCCGCCGTGGCCGAGCGCACCGTGGACGTCAACGTGACGCCGTGAAGCGTGCGGGCGGCGCGAAGCCTTAGCCCTGCGCCAGACGCCGCCCGCATCCTTTAGAGCATGGACCTCTCCCTCCTCCGACCCCTGCTCTTCCGCGCCCTCACCCTCTTCGGGGTGCTCATCGCCGTGCTGGTGCTGCTGGCGGTGAGCCTGGGGGCCACGGGCTTCTCCGACAAGATCCTGCAGGCCACGGTGGGCGAGGAGCTGCGGGCGCTGCGCACCTCGCTCACCCAGACCATCCGCGACCCCGACCGGCTCGAGGCCGCCCTCGAGGCCCGCCGCCGGGAGCTGCTGGCCTCGTATGGCCTCGACCAGCCCTGGTACGCCCGCATCCCCAGCATGGTCTGGCGGGTGCTCACCCTCGACTTAGGCGAGGCCCGCAACCTGCGCAGCTACGACGGATCGAGCCGCATCGCCGACATCGTGCTCGAGCGCCTGCCCAACACGGTGCTGCTGCTCACCACCGCCACCGTCATCACCGCGGTCATCGGCATCCTGGCCGGGGTGTGGATGTCCACGCGGGTGGGCTCGAGGCTCGACCGCTTCGTGGCCTATCTGGCGGCGGTGTCCTACGCGGTGCCGACGTGGTGGCTGGGCATTCTGCTGGTGCTGGTGCTGGCCTTCGAGCTCGAGCTGCTGCCGCCCGGGGGCATGTACAGCGCCCCGCCGCCCGAGGGGGCCTTCGCCCGCTTCCTCGACCTGCTGTGGCACTCGGTGCTGCCGGTGCTCACGCTGGTGCTCGCCAGCGTGGGCCCCTCGATCTACTCCATCCGCACCCTCACCCTCAACATCGCGCAGGAGGACCACGTCGCGGTGGCGCGGGCCAAGGGGATGCCCGAGCCCGTCGTGCGCAACCGCCACATCCTGCGCGTGGCCGCCCCGCCCATCGTGACCGGGCTGATCCTGGGGCTCGCGGGGAGCCTGGGCGGCTCGATCCTGGTGGAGACCATCTTCGACTGGCGCGGCATGGGGCGGCTGTACTACGACGCCATCGCGGGCACGCCCGACGAGGGCCTGATCGTCGCGCTCACCTTCATGTTCACCCTGCTCTACGTGATCGCGCGGCTGGTGCTCGAGGTGCTCTACGTCTGGCTCGACCCCAGGGTGCGCTACGAGGGGGGCGTGTGAGGCTCGAGCTGCGCAGCGTGCTGCGCGAGCTTTGGGCCACCGGGGCCGGGCGGGCCGGGCTGCTGCTCTTCGGGCTGCTGGTGCTGGCGGCGCTGTGGGTGGTGCTCACCTACCCCCGCGACTTCGGCCCCCGTCGCTGGAGCAACCCCGCCCTGTGGGGCGACTACCCCAAGGCCGCGCCCCCGGCCTGGACCAACCTGCTGGGCCCCAAGCGCCCGGAGCACCGCGTCCTCGAGACCCGCGCCCCCGCCCGCGAGGACGGCGACCTCAAGGTCTACGAGCTGGCCTTCGACTTCCAGGGCCGCCAGCCCCCTACCTTCCTCTCCTTCTCCCTGGCCGACGTGACCTACCGCTCCGGGCCGCCCACCGTCGAGGCGGTGCTGATCCGGCCCGACGGCGGCGAGGTCCCCCTGTTCCGCACGGTGATCTCCGGCCCCTTCGCGGGCGAGGCCCCGCCCTACCGCCGCCACCAGGACGAGCCCTTGCGGGTGGCCCTCGACAGCGACCCCAACGCCGTCGAGGCCACCTACGGCTACCTGCTCGAGCGGGAGCCCGAGGTGGACTACGACGCCGTGCAGCGCCAGTTGCCCCTGGCGCTGTTCGGGCGCTGGGCGGACGGGGGCTTCGTGCCGCTGGAGGGGCGCTACCGGCTCGAGGCCCGCGTGCGGGTGGAAGACCCCGGCGACCGCGTGGGCCGGGTGCGCTTCGTGGCGGGCGGCGCGGTCTACGGCCTCATGGGCACCGACGCCCAGGGCCGCGACCTGGCCCAGGGCCTGCTGTTCGGGCTGCCCATCGCCCTGCTGATCGGGCTGGCAGTAGCCACGCTGAGCACCCTGCTGGGCACCGCGCTGGGCCTGGTCAGCGGCTACGCCGGCGGGCGCACCGACCTCCTGATCCAGCGGGCCGCCGACGTCGTGAACAACGTGCCGGTGCTGCCCCTTCTGATCTTCATGGTCTTCGTGCTGGGGGCGCGGCTGTGGCTGATCCTGCTGGTGCTGGTGCTCTTTAGCTGGCCCGGCCTCACCATCCTGGTGCGCTCGATGGTGCTCTCCCTGCGCACCTCCCCCGAGGTCGAGGCCGCCCGCGCCCTGGGCGCTTCGCGCGGCCGCATCATCGTGCACCACATCTTCCCCCACATCGCCCCCTTCATCTTCGCCACGCTCATCTTCTCGGCCCCCTCCGCCATCCTGGCCGAGGCCGGGCTGAGCTTCCTGGGCCTGGGCGACCCCACCCTGCCCACCTGGGGCCAGATCCTCGAGCAGGGCTTCCGCACCGGCGCGGTCTACCTGGGCTACTGGTGGTGGATCCTGCCGCCGGGGCTTTTGATCGTGCTCACCGCCATCGCCTTCATGCTGATCTCGCTGGGCCTCGAGCCCATCGTGAATCCCCGCTTGCGGAGGGGGCAGTGACGGGGCCGTCGTACGTCGTACGTCCTACGCCGCACGCGTCGTTTCCCGGCGTAAGACGTAAGGCGTACGACGTAAGACCCCCCGGAGGAGGCCCATGCCCCTGCTAGAAGTCCACGACCTCACCCTGCACTACGCCACGCCCAAGGGCCCGGTGCGGGCGGTGGACGGGGTTTCCTTCGCGCTCGAGGCCGGCGGGGAGGTGCTGGGGCTGATCGGGGAGTCGGGGAGCGGCAAGACCAGCCTGGGCGTGGCGCTGATGCGGCTGCTGCCCAAGAACGTCGCGCGCTACCAGGGCAGCGTGCGCTTCCAGGGGCGCGAGGTGATGACCCTCCCCGAGGCCGAGCTGCGGCGCAGCGTGCGCTGGAAGGGCGTCTCGATGGTGTTTCAGGGGGCCATGAACGCCTTCAACCCGGTGCTGCGGGTGGGCGAGCAGGTGGCCGAGCGGATGCTGCTGGAGGGCATCCCCAAGCCCCAGGCCAGGAAGGAGGTCGAGCGGCTCTTGGAGCGCGTGGGGTTGCCCGCCGAGGTGTACGGGCGCTACCCGCACGAGCTGTCGGGCGGGATGAAGCAGCGCGTGGTGATCGCCATGGCCCTGGCGCTCAAGCCCCCGCTGGTGATCCTCGACGAGCCCACCAGCGCCCTCGACGTGATCGTGCAGGCCCAGATCGTCAACCTGCTCAAGGAGCTCAAGCGCGACCTGGGCCTGTCCATGCTCTTCATCACCCACGACCCGGCGCTGGCCTCCGACCTCTGCGACCGGGTGGCGGTGGTGTACGGCGGGCAGATCCGCGAGCAGGGGAGCCTCGAGGCCCTCCTCACCCGCCCCCTCGACCCCTACACCCAGGGGCTCCTCGCCAGCATCCCCCGCCTGCGCTCCGACCTCCTGCCGGGCTTCCTGCGCGGCGCCCCGCCCGACCTGATCCACCCGCCCGAGGGCTGCCGCTTCCAGGAGCGCTGCCCTCACGTCTTCGAGGCC
>NZ_QXDL01000124.1:0-12134 GCF_003574345.1 Calidithermus terrae | reverse complement strand
GCGGGGCGGGTGGGGCGGTTTCTTCCTTCGGTTGCTGGGGCTGGGCTCGAGGTTGGGCCTGTGGGGCGGTCGTAGCCGTTCCTGCCGTTTCCTCTCCCTCTTGCCCCTGAGCCCAGCTTGGCAGGCTCCGGAAGGGCTCCATGGGGGTGAGGGGCTCGAGCCGCAGCCCCTCCAGCACCACGTCGTCGGTTTCCCCGTTCTCCTCGCTGTCCCGTTCGCCCCGCACCCGGCGGAACTCGCCGACGGAGAGGGTGTTGTCGGGGTTGTAGCGCCCGTGGAACTTGGCGGAGTTGGCGGTGCCCTCGAGGTGGAAACTGCCGTCTTGGAGCAACTTGCCCCTGAGCGGCCACTGCCGGGCCGTGCCCTGGCTTTGGGGGGTGCGTACCCAGTACAGGCCCCACAGCGTGCCGTCGGCCAGGCGGTAGAGGGTGAGGAAGAGTTCGAAGCCGCGGAGGGAGGCTTTGTAGGTGCGGGTCCAGGGTTCGCCGCCTTTCCTGGCCTGCTGGTGCCGGTTCTGCCAGTACGCCACCTCCCGCTCGGCTCGCCCCGGGTCTGGGGGACGGGCGGGGAGGGGGGCGGGTTCCGGGGCAGCATCGGGAATGGCGACGGGTTCAGGCTTGATCTGGGCGAAAGGGGGAGAGTGCGCAGGTTCTTCCTCGAGCCACGGCCGTGAAGACATGGAACCAGTATAATCACATGCCTGGATGTGCGGCAGAAAATGAAGATTGGGTTTTATGTAAGGTGGGTGCTGCGTGAACGGGCTACAAGACCAGGGAATTCGACCGCTGTCCGCCGGCATAGGGCTAAGGCTGCTGGTAGCGATCATCAAGGCTGAGGCCAGTCGGCCTTTCGGGGAACGCGACCTCGAGCCCCGGCTCCCCCCCATGAGCCAAACGCTGGCGGAAGACACCGCCCTGGCCCGCCTTTGCGAGGCGCTGGGCCTGGGGGCTTTCGAGCGGAACGTCCTTCTGCTGTGCGCGGGGGCCGAGCTGGAGCCCGACTTCCTGCCGGCGTGTGCCCAGGCTTGTGGGCTGGCGGAGTCGCGCTACCCGAGTTTCGGCCTGGCCTTCGCGCTGTTCGGGGATGGCATTGTCCACGCACAGGCGATGACACCCTCCGCGCCCCTGCGGCGCTGGGGGCTCATCGAGATCCATCTTTATAGCCCACCCGGGCGCACGTCTATGCAGGATCGAGGGAAGGTGCAAGTTTTGAGGTATTCGTCATCGCGGTGGCCCGCCAAAGCCGCCACCCCGACTACTGGCTTCGCCGGCGGGTTGAGCCAGGCCGGGAGGAGAAGGCTCAGCTTCGGCTAGCCCTGGCCGCCGGTGCCCGACTTCCACATCCACCGGCCCCACAAGCCCTGCATCGCCACCTCTTCGGGCAGCTTCAGGCCCGCCTGCTTGAGGGCCAGGGCGACGGAGCCCCGGTGGTGCGACTCGTGCGAGATGAGGTAGCCCATGAAGCGCACGGGGTTGCCCTCGAAGCCGCGCACCTTGGCCCCGCCCCCCAGGGCTTGCTCGAGGAAGGCCCGCACCTCTTCCCCCGACCGCGCTATGCCTTCCCGCACGTCCTCGGGCAGCTCGAGGGTGCGCCTGTTGGGGAACTTGCCCGTGCGGTGGTACTGCACCCAGCCCAGCCGCACCGAGACGGTGTGGTTGAACTGCTCGAGCACTGTGCGCCCCCGCGACCTCAGCGGCACCGCCTCGAAGCCGGCGGGGGAGATGGCGTCGAAGAGGGCGAGGTGGATGCCGTTGTGGACCTCCCAGGTCGTCAGGACGTGGCGGATCAGGGGCTCGCCGTTTTGCATAAGGCATACTATGCCCTCCTAATTTCGCCGGGCAAGCACCCCGGCTTTTACACACTGTCCATTGCGTCCCCTCGCCTCCCGGGGCTACCATTGGGGGAACAAAGGCACAGGAGGTCCTTATGGAACGCCCCTCGTCGGAAGTCATCCAGGAGAACCGCGATTACACCCTCTTCTCCTGGTCGGTGCAGAGCACTTCGAACCCCATCCACATGACCAAGGCTCAGGGGGTGTGGTTCTGGGACGGCGACGGCAACAAGTGGCTCGACTTCAGCTCGCAGCTCATCAACATCAACGTGGGGCACCAGCACCCGAAAGTGCTCGAGGCCATCAAGAAGCAGGTCGATGAGCTCTGCTTCGCCGGGCCCTCCTTCGCCACCGAGCCGCGCGGGAAGCTGGGCAAGAAGCTGGCCGAGGTCACGGGGCTCGCCAAGAGCTTCTTCACGCTGGGCGGGGCCGAGGCCAACGAGAACGCCATGAAGATGGCGCGGCTCTATACGGGGCGCGACAAGATCATCACCCGCTACCGCTCCTACCACGGCGCGACCATGGGCTCCATGACCGCCTCCGGCGACCCCCGCCGCTGGCCGGTGGAGCCGGGCATCCCCGGCATCGTGCGGGTCTTCGACCCCTACTGCTACCGCTGCCCCTTCGGCAAGACCCCCGACTCCTGCCGCCGCGAGTGCGTGAGCCACATCGAAGAGGTCATCCAGATGGAGGGCCCGCACACCGTCGCGGCCATCCTGGTGGAGGGCATCACCGGCTCCAACGGGCTCTTGGTCCCCCCCGACGACTACTACCCCAAGCTGCGGGCGCTGTGCGACAAGTACGGCATCCTGCTCATCACCGACGAGGTGATGTCGGGCTTCGGGCGCACCGGCAAGTGGCTCTCCACCCAGCACTACGGCGTCAAGCCCGACATCGTGACCTGCGCCAAGGGCCTCACCAGCGGCTACATGCCTTTGGGTGCGGTGATCGTGAGCCAGGAGATCGCCGACTACTTCGAGAAGAACATGCTCTGGGGCGGCCTGACCTACAGCGGCCACCCGGTGAGCTGCGCCGCCGCCGTCGCCAACCTCTCGGTCTACGAGGAGGAGCACCTCTTCGAGAACACCGAGGCGCAGGGGCGCTACCTCGCCGAGCGCCTCGAGGCGATGAAGCGCAAGTACGCCTGCGTGGGCGACGTGCGCTACAAAGGGCTCTTCAGCGTGCTCGAGCTCGTGCGCGACAAGGCCACCAAGGAGCCCCTGGCCCCCTTCAACGGCACCAGCCCCGAGATGCAGAAGCTGGTGGGGCACGTCAAGTCCAAGCACGTCTACGCCTTCAGCCGCTTCAACATGCTGTGGGTCTGCCCGCCCCTGGTGATCAACCAGGAGGAGCTCGAGCACGGCCTCGGCGTCATCGAGGAGGGCCTGGCGCTCGTGGACCAGATGCTGGGGACGCCCGTAGCGGCCGATTGAGCGGCCGGACAACCCTCCAGAACGGCGTTATACCGGCTTCACAAAGCTACGCTTCAAATCCGTCAGGGGTACATCTTCGTGAAGCCCAGGGCACTCCCTTCGGCCGGGGTGGATAGCCTCCCATCGGCAGACGATCCACCCAAACCGGGTATTACCGGGGACATTCCTCCCCGGTATTTTCGTCACACTCGCGTCGTCGGAGCGTGACTATGGCGATCGAGTGGAACACGAGCTATGAGACCGGCGAACCCCGCATCGACGAGCAGCACCGCAACCTCGTCGGCTACGTCAACCGCCTCGAGCGCCTGCTCGAGTCCACCCCGCCCGGCAGCCCCGCCGACCGCGAGGAGGTGGACAACCTCTTGGTGTTCTTAGAGAGCTACGTCAACACCCACTTCGCCTACGAGGAGCTGTGCATGACGCTGCGGGGCTGCCCCGTCGCCCGCAAGAACAAGGAGGCGCACGACCGCTTCCTGGCGCTCTACGCCGAGTTCACCCAGCAGCACAAAGCGCGCGGAGGGGCCAGCGTCGAGATGCTGCGCGAACTGCACGCGACGCTGAAGAACTGGCTGGTGGGGCACATCTGCAACATCGACGTGCAATTGCGCGGCCGTACCCCCGCCGGCTCGGCCTGAGGCCGGCCAACCCCGCACGAAGGCGCCCGGCAGCCCGCCGGGCGTTCGTCTGGACACACTGTCCATTGCGCCGCCCCACCGCGGGTTCTACCATGAGGCAACTCGAGCACCCACCAACCCTACCTTCACCCACAAGCCTGAGCACCCAGGAGGTCGAAATGGCAGTCAGAGAACCTGAAGTCGGCATCAAGCGCGTGTCGCATTGGATCGGCGGGAAAGTCGTGGAGGGGAACTCCGGGCGCAGCGGGGTGGTGTGGAACCCGGCCACCGGGGCCCAGCAGGCCGCCGTGGACTTCGCCAGCGTGGCGGAGGTGGACCACGCCGTCGCCGTCGCCAAGGAGGCCTTCAAGAGCTGGCGCCAGACCCCCCTCTCGCGGCGCGCCGAGATCATGTTCAAGTTCCGCGAGCTCATCGACGCCAACCGCAAGAAGATCGCCGAGCTCATCACCCTCGAGCACGGCAAGACCCTCCCCGACGCCCTGGGCGAGGTGGCCCGCGGCCTGGAGAACGTCGAGTTCGCCTGCGGCATCCCCAACCTGCTCAAGGGCGGCTACTCCGAACAGGCCAGCCGCGGCATCGACGTGTACCAGATCCGCCAGCCCCTGGGCGTGGTGGCGGGCATCACCCCCTTCAACTTCCCCGCGATGGTGCCGATGTGGATGTTCGCCAACGCCATCGCCTGCGGCAACGCCTTCGTGCTCAAGCCCTCCGAGAAGGACCCCTCGGCCAGCATGTACCTCGCCGAGCTGCTCCAGCAGGCGGGCCTGCCCGACGGCGTGTTCAACGTGGTGCACGGGGACAAGGTGGCCGTGGACCGGCTCTTGGAGCACCCCGACGTCAAGGCCGTGAGCTTCGTGGGCTCGACCCCCATCGCCAAGTACATCTACGAGACCGGCACCAAGAACGGCAAGCGCGTGCAGGCGCTGGGCGGGGCGAAGAACCACATGGTCGTGCTCCCCGACGCCGACGTCAACATGGCCGCCGACGCCGCGGTCTCGGCCGCCTACGGATCGGCGGGCGAGCGCTGCATGGCGATCTCGGTCGTGGTGGCGGTGGGCGACGTGGCCGACCCCCTGATCGAGGCCATCAGGGAGCGCATGCCCAAGATCAAGGTGGGGCCGGGCCTCGAGGACGGCAACGAGATGGGCCCCCTCATCTCCAAGGAGCACCGCGACAAGGTGGCCTCCTACGTGGAGAACGCCCCCAGGGAGGGCGCTACGGTGGTGGTGGACGGCCGCCAGGACGCGGTGAGCCAGCGCGAAGGCTTCTTCCTGGGCACCTCGCTGCTCGACAACGTGCAGCCGGGCATGAAGTGCTACGACGACGAGATCTTCGGGCCGGTGCTGGGCGTGGTGCGGGTCAAGACCTACGAGGAGGCCCTCAAGCTCGTCAACGAGCACCCCTACGGAAACGGCACCGCCATCTTCACCCGCGACGGCGGCGCGGCCCGCCAGTTCCAGTTCGACGTGGAGGCGGGCATGGTGGGCATCAACGTGCCCATCCCCGTCCCCGTGGCCTACTACAGCTTCGGCGGCTGGAAGGCCAGCCTCTTCGGCGACCTGCACATGTACGGCCCCGAGGGCGTGCAGTTCTACACCCGCGCCAAGGTGGTCACCAGCCGCTGGCCCGACCCCAGCACCTCCAAGGTGGACCTGGGCTTCCCGCAGGTGCGGTAGGGCTCGAGGCCCCCCAGGCCCTCCCCAAGAAGGGAGGGCCTGCGTTATTGGTTTGAGCGAGGTACGGCCCGGACGAACACCGCCGGCGCCCCATCCGGTCAGAACCACCCGCGGGCACCTCCTCGACAACCCCGCCCAGCCTCGACCGGTTTAAGCACCTCTCCAAAGAACCGGGATTGTCCGCGTGGCGGAGGGCGGCGGCGGGCGCTCTCTTCGCCGGCCGCCGGGGAGGAGTGTGCCCGGGGGTCTTTGGTTTGATGATCATCTCTTTGAACCCGCCATGACGTAGGTTTGTCGTCTGCCGGAGCCCTCGGGACACCCTTCCCTTAGGCGGGGAGCTTAGAATGGCCGCGTGAGTTCGCTCGAAAGCCTGTTCGAGAACAACCGCCGCTGGGCAGCCCGGATCCGGCAGAAAGACCCGGAATTCTTCCTCAAGCTCTCGAGCCAGCAGAGCCCGGAGTATCTCTGGATCGGCTGCTCGGACAGCCGGGTCCCGGCCAACGAGATCGTGGGCCTCCTGCCCGGCGAGCTGTTCGTGCACCGCAACGTCGCCAACGTGGTGGTGTGCAGCGACCTCAACTGCCTGTCGGTGATGCAGTACGCGGTGGACGTGCTCAAGGTGCGGCACGTCATCGTGTGCGGGCACTACGGCTGCGGCGGGGTGCGGGCGGCGCTGCTGGGGATGCGCCTGGGCCTGGTCGATAACTGGCTGGGGCACGTGCAAGACGTGCTCCAGAAGCACCGCGAGCTGGTGCTGGCCCTCCCGAGCGAGGCCGAGCGGGTCGATCGGTTGTGCGAGCTCAACGTGATCGAACAGGTCGCGCACGTCTGCCGCACCACGATCATCCAGGACGCCTGGGCCCGGGGGCAGCGGGTGACCGTGCACGGCTGGATCTACGGCCTCTCGGACGGGCACCTGCGCACCCTGCGCGTCGGGGTCAGCCACCCCGGCGACCTCGAGCTCACCTACCACCGGGCGATCACCAACCTGGGCGTGCGGGCTTTGCCCAACGCCTGAGCCGAAGGGTATCCTGGCCGCGTGTATTCGCTGGTCAAACCCTTGCTCTTCCGGCAGGACCCCGAGGCCGTTCACGACCGGGTGATGCGGTGGCTGGCCTGGAGCGGCCAGCGCCCGGCGGCGCTCGGCCTGATCTCGGCCTGCTGCGCGCTGCGGGACCGGCGGCTCGAGGTCGAGTGCCTGGGCCTGAGGTTCCCCAACCCCCTCGGCCTGGCGGCCGGGCTCGACAAGAACGCCCGGGCCGTGCCCGTCTGGCCCGCGCTGGGCTTCGGCTTCGCCGAGATCGGCAGCGTGACCGCGCTGCCCCAGCCCGGCAACGACAAGCCCCGCCTCTTCCGCCTCCCCGAGGACCAGGCCCTCATCAACCGCATGGGCTTCAACAACGAGGGGGCCGAGGCGGTGGCGCGGCGGCTGGCGGCGCTGCCCCGGCAAGGGGGCTTGCTCAGGGCTCCGCTGGGGATCAACTTGGGCAAGTCCAAGGTGACGCCGCTCGAGCAGGCCCCCCAGGACTACCTGCAGAGCCTGGGCAAGCTCTGGCCCTACGGCGACTACTTCGTCATCAACGTCAGCTCGCCCAACACGCCGGGCCTGCGGGCGCTGCAAGAGGGCGAGCGGCTGGAGGAACTGCTGGCGGCGGTGGGGGGCTTCGCCAGGGCCCAGCCGCAGCCCAAGCCCCTCCTGCTCAAGATCGCCCCCGACCTCACCTGGGCCCAGATCGACGAGATTTTGGAGCTGGTGGACCGCCACCCCGTCGCCGGGCTGATCGCCACCAACACCACCGTCGGCCGCGAGGGGCTCACCTCGGCCACCCTCGAGGGCGGCGGGCTGTCGGGGAGGCCGCTGGCGGCGCGCTCGCTCGAGGTGCTCAAGTACCTGACCCAAGAGCTCAAGGTGCGCATCCCCGTGATCTCGGTGGGCGGCATCTTCAGCGCCGAAGACGTGATCGAGCGGCTGCGGGCCGGGGCCAGCCTGGTGCAGCTCTACACCGGCTTCATCTACGAGGGCCCGATGCTGCCGCGCCGGATCAACCGGGGGCTGCTGGCCTACCTCGAGCGGGAGGGGCTCGAGCGCGTCCAGGACCTTATCGGCAAGAGGTAGGGGCACCCACGGGGGGTGCCCTACGACCGGCGTCTCGCGTTTTGCGCCTGGCCTACACCTACACCGTGTGGCTTCAAGCCCCCACGCCCAGGCGCTCGTGCGCCCAGGCCACGCGCCCTTCCACCAGCGTCATCACCGGCCAGCCCCGCAGCTCCCAGCCCGCCCAGGGGCTGAACTTGGCCTTGGAGGCGAACTCGGCGGGGTTCACCGCCCGCTCGCCGTGGGGGTCGAAGAGCATCAGGCTGGCCTCGGCGCCGGCCTCGAGGCGGACGGGGGAGAGGCCCAGCACCCGGCGGGCGCCGTCGGTGAAGCGCTCGAGCAGCGTGGGCAGCGGGAAGCCGCGCCCCAGCACCAGCTCGGTGTAGAGCAGCGGCCAGGCTACCTCGATGTTGGCGATGCCGAAGGGGGCGCGCAGCAAGTCCTGCTCCTTCTCGGCCGGGGTGTGGGGGGCGTGGTCGGTGCCGACGCAGTCGATGGTGCCCTCGAGCAGCCCCGCCACCAGCGCCTCGGCGTCGCCCTGGGTGCGCAGCGGGGGCGCGACCTTGTAGACGGGGTCGAGGCTTTCCAGGGCGGCGTCGGTGAGGGTGAGGTGGTGCGGCCCGACCTCGGTGGTCACGGGCAGCCCCTCGGCCTTGGCCTGGCGGATGAGCTCGAGGCCCCGCCGGGTCGAGAGGTGCTGGACGTGCAAAAGGGTCGGGGGCTGTTGGCCCTCCCTACGGGACATCACGTAGCGCACGATCTCGAGGTCCCGGGCGATGCGGGCGGCCTCCGCCGCCGCCGGGTTGCCGGGGAGGCCCAGCCGGTAGGAGAGGGGGCCCTCGTTCATCACCCCGCCCCGGCGCAGCCCCGCGTCCTCGGCGTGGACCGAGACCACCAGGCCCCAGCTCGCCGCGTAGCTCAGGCCCAGCGCCAGCACGCCCGCGTCCTCGTTGGTGCGCCCGTCGTCGGTGAGCATGATGGCCCCGGCCTCCTTCAAGAGCCGGGCCTCGGTGAGGAGCTTGCCCTCCTGGCCCTGGGTGAGGGCTGCCGCCGGGTACAGCCGGGCGTAGCCCAGGTTGCGGGCCTTCTCGACCAGCGCCATCACCGCCTCGGGGGTGTCCACCGGGGGCGTGGTGTTGGGCATGGAGACCACGTCGGTGTAGCCCCCGCGCAGCGCGGCCAGCAGGCCCGTCGCCAGCTCCTCCTTGACCTCCTGCCCCGGCTCGCGCAGGTGGGCGTGAGGGTCGCACAGCCCCGGCGTGAGCACCAGTCCCTCGGCGTCGAGCACGCGCTCCGCGTCGCCGCCCTCGAGCCCCAGGATCTTCCCCTCGCCGACCAGCACGTCGGCCTTGCCGTGTTCGCCCCGGCTGTCCAGCAGCCGGACGTTCTTGATGAGCAGTTCACCCTTCATCAGCTTTCCCTCGCGTTATCTACGCCCCACCAGCAGGTGGTAGAGCACCGCCATCCGCACCGCCTGCCCGTTGGCGACCTGCCGCTCCACCAGGCTGCGCTCCGACTCGGCCAGGGTGCCCTCGAGCTCGAGGTCGCGGTTCATGGGGCCGGGGTGCAGCAGGGGCGCCGTGGGCTTGGCCCAGCCCAGCCGCTCGCGGGTGATCTGGTAGCCGGCGATGTACTCGGGCTCGCTCGGCAGCAGGCCCTTGTCCATGCGCTCCTTCTGCAGGCGCAGCGCCATCACCGCGTCGGCGTCCTGCAGGGCCTCGCGCAGGTCGGTGGTGAGGCGGGCCTTGGGCAACTCGCCCGGCAGCAGGGTCGCGGGGCCGCACAGCCAGACCTCGGCGCCCAGCATGGGCAGCAGCTCGGCGTTGGAGCGGGCCACGCGGGAGTGCAGGATGTCGCCCACCACGGCGATCTTCTTGCCCTCGAGGGTTCCCAGGCGCTCGAGCAGGCTGAAGGCGTCGAGCAGGGCCTGGGTGGGGTGGGCCCGCCAGCCGTCGCCCGCGTTGATCACGGGCTTGCCCAGCCACCTCACGGCCTGGTGGGGCACCCCGGCGGCGTCCACCCGGATCACGTAGGCGTCGATGCCCATGGCGTCGAGGGTCAGCAGGGTGTCCTTGTAGCTCTCGCCCTTGGCCATCGAGGAGGTCGCGCCGCTGAAGCTCAGCACGTCGGCCGACATGCGCCGCGCGGCGAGCTCGAAGGAGAGTCGGGTGCGGGTGGAGTTCTCGAAGAAGACGGTGGCGACGGTGAAGCCGGTGAGGGCCGGGACCTTCTTCACGGGGCGCTCGAGCACCTCCTGCATCATGCGGGCGGTCTCGAAGAGGCTTTCGACCTGCGCCCGGCTCCAGCCCTGGAAGTCGAGGAGGTGTTTGGGTTTTTCGGTGCTCTGCTCCATCGCGATCACTCCAGCTCCCATAGCTCGACCGCCTCCTCCCCGTCGGTTTCCTGCACCTTCACCTTGACCACCTCGCTCTTGGAGGTGGGCAGGTTCTTGCCTACGAAGTCGGCCCGGATGGGCAGCTCGCGGTGCCCCCGGTCCACCAGCACCGCCAGGTAGATGCGGCTGGGGCGGCCCAGGTCGATGAGCGCGTCGAGCGCCGCCCGCGCGGTGCGCCCGGTGAAGAGCACGTCGTCCACGAGCACCACCGCCTTGCCGGAGAGGTCGAAGGGGATGCGGGTCTCGCGCACCTTGGGCTGCAAGCCGATCTCGGTGAGGTCGTCGCGGTAGAGGGTGATGTCGAGGATGCCCATGGGCACCTCGACCCCCTCGAACTGCCGCACCAGCTCGCGCAGGCGCTCGGCCAGGGTGATGCCCCGGGTGTGGATGCCCACGAAGCACAGCCGGTCGGTGCCCTTGTTCTTCTCCACCACCTCGTGGGCGATGCGGGTGAGGGCACGGCGGATCTCGTCGGCGCTGAGGATGCGGGACTTGAAGTTCAAGGCGACCTCCGGGCTACAAAAAAAACGCACCCCAGGGGTGCGTGCGGCTTCGGGTTGTGGCCTACTCGTTCCACTTTTTCCTCCTTTCCAGCCTCACGGGACTGGCCTTAAAGGTCTGGTCCAGGGTACGCCGCCCCCCGCGCTCCCGTCAAGCGGCCGGGATTTTATTCCGGCCGCCCTTCAGATATGCTTTAGTCACGGCGTAGATTATGCTGCGGGTGCATATAATTGCGCTGCCTCACGGCCTATGCGACTCCCCAGCCCCACTCGAGAGTTCCCCGCCTCCTCGCTGCTGCTCAACTACCGCCCGGTGCTGAGCGGGCGCATCGTGCTGCCGCGCATCGGCCGCCCGGTGGCCGAGATGATCCTCAAGGCCAGCCCCACCGCCACCAGGCCCGAGCCGGGCCAGCCGGTGGTGCTCGACCTCGAGTACGGCCCCGAGTTCTGCATGAGCGTGCTGTCGGTGCTCGAGGACCAGGGCCTGTGGCGGCTTCGGCTGGTAGGGGGCACCGGCGGGCTCTCGCGCCACGTCGAGGCCAAGCACTACGGCCGGGCGCGCGCCGCCGAGGTCATCGAAGACCTGCTGGCCGAGGTGGGCGAGCGCGCGGGCAACGTCGAGAGCAGCGTGGTGCTGCCCAACTGGCTCCGCCAGGAGGGGCTGGCCTACCAGGCCCTCGAGGCGCTGATGGTCAACCTCAACAAGACCTGGCGCATGGACAACAAGGGCCTGGTGTGGGTGGGCGAGGAGACCTGGCCCGTCTACGCCGAAAAGGTCCCGCTGGCCGAGTACTACGTCCACCAGGCCAAAGTCCGGCTCGAGGGCCTCCAACCCTGCCTGACCCCCGGCGTCGAACTCTTCGCCCACGGCCCCGGCTTCGACGGCAAGGTAGGCCGGGTCGAGCGCGTAATCCACCACTTCGGGCTCGAGTCGTACACGGAAGCGTTGTGTTGGTGAGGGGAAACAGTAAGCCGTCAGCAGGAGGCCAGTAGCTCGTGGCCTGCGGTAAAGGCGCCCCACCCCAACCCTCCCCGCACGCAGGGAGGGTTTATCCCCCTAACCCCCCTTGCTAAGGGGGGAACAAGGCGTCTTGCGTCTCGCGTACGACGTAGGACGTACGACGTACGACGCACGACGCACGACGTACGACCCACCCCCGGCGTTCACCCAGCTTTCTGCCCACGCCTGTATGGAGTAACCTAATACGGCAATGCGGATTCTGCACACCGCCGATTGGCACCTGGGCAAGCTTCTCAAGGGCACCGAGCGCACGGCCGAGATCGCGGCGGCGCTCGAGGAGCTGCTCAGGCTCGTCCGTTCCGAGCGCATCGACTTGGTCGTGGTCTCGGGCGACCTCTTCGACCGGCCGCAGGTGACCACCGAGGCCGAGGGGGCCGCCTTCAGCTTCTTCTACCGCCTGCAGGAGATGAAGGTCCCGGCCCTCGTCATCGCCGGGAACCACGACTCGAGGGACCGCCTCGAGGCCCTCTCGCCCCTGCTCTCGCTCGCCGGGGCCACCGTTCGCGGGGAGGTCAAGCTGGCCGGGCGGGGCGGCGTCGTCGAGATGG
>NZ_QXDL01000123.1:0-12424 GCF_003574345.1 Calidithermus terrae | reverse complement strand
GCGGGGGCCTGGGCACCCTGGGGCTGGGGCTTGGGCCCCTGAGCCGCGGCGAAGGCCTCGAGATCGGCCCTGGGCGCGACGACGATGAGCCCGCTGGGGAGCACCTTGTAGTCGAGGTTGCGGGCCGCACCCATGAACAGCCCCTCCCACACCTGGCGGAAGGGCTTGGACTTGACGTCGAGGGTCACTTTGGCCTGCAGCTCGGGCGCCTGGGCCACCACCACCGACAGGCCTGCACTCCTGGCGAGGATTCTTATAGCATCTCCAAGGCTGACGCCGGCCCGCACCTCCACGCTGACCGGCACGTCGTAGGCCTTTCCCGGCGGCAAGCTCCCGGCCAGGGCCAGCGAGCCCGCCAGAACGCACAGCCACACGTAGCGCTTCATGGCGACACCTCCAGATACGCCCGCTCCCTGCCGCGGGCCAGCTCCACCCGGCCGGGCTCCACGCGCACCAGCCGCACGCCCTCCTCCAGCTCCTCCCCGGCGCGCCACAGCCCGCTCACCCCGTCCTTGGAGAGCAGCACTGAGGCCTCCTGGCCCAGCGAGACCGCCTCCAGCCGCCAGCCCGCGCGCACGAGGTAGCGTTGGAGCGTCTCGGGCTGGGGCCGGGGTTGGGGCTGAGCGACCGGGGACGGGGGAACAGGCAGGGCGGGCAGCTCCAGGCGCGGCGCGGGGGCCACCGGGACCTCCCGGTGCACGGCGGCAGAGCCGCCGTCCCGAAGGGGATCGTCCGTTCGATCGTCCGCCCGCACAGCCCCCGGAGAGCCCGACGAGCCCACCCCGGCGATGCGCGCGTAGGCGCGGAAGGGGTCGGCCCCCGGCTCAGGGAGGGGACTCGCCGCCGCCTCTCGGTGTACCGGCGCCAGCCGGTCCCGAGGGGGATCGTCCGGCTGGCGCGGGCGGTCAGCGGCTGGGCCGCTGGGGCTCGAGGGGGCCTGCGCCGGCAGCGCCTGCACGGTGGGCAGCGGCTGGGCCGCGGCGTGCGCAGGGTCTGCTCCCTGCTGTGCGGGCGTCACCGCCTGGGGGGGCTCCTGCGGGGCCGGTACCCGCAGCGCCCAGAGCCCCGCCAGCAGCAGCGCGGCCGCCAGGACCGCTCCGGGCACGACCGCCGGCGTGCGGCCCGCCCGTCCCGAGGGGGGGCGCACGGACGGGGGCCGGGGGAGCCGCGCGCGGGCCCGCCCCAGCGCCAGGGTCCAGCGCTTAATCACCGGCGTAGTACGCTTCCAGGACCATCTGCGCACGGACCTTCCCCTCCTTCTCGTCGCTCAGGGCAAATTTCACGTCCTTGAGGATATTCAGCCGCCCGCCACCCTGCAGCGCGTTCATGAGAGCGAGGACCCGCTCAAAGGGGCCGGTCAGCTCCAGCGGGGTCACTACCTTGGGGAAGGCCCCGTCCTGGCCGAGCGTGGGGCTCAGCGGCCCGACCTCCACGCCCCAGCGCTGGGCGAGGTCGCCCACGGCCTCGAGCAGCCCCGCGTAGTCCTCGCGCGCCGGCAGCCGGGCGCGCTCCTGCTCCCAGCGCGCCTGAAGCTCGCCCAGCCGCCGCTCCAGGCCCCGGTTGGCCTCCGCCAGCGCCTCGAGGCGGGCCACCTCGGCCCGCGCCCGCAGCAGCTCCTGCCGCGCCTCCACCAGGCGCCCGGCCTGCCAGGAGAGCAGCCCCACGGCCAGCAGCAGCGCCCCGCCCAGCGCCAGCGCCAGGGCCGCGCCCGGCGCCAGCTTCAGGCCCGCGCCCGGCCGGCTCCCCTTCCGCGGGGGCTTAGTCGCCATGCTCCACCCCCTGGGGGCCCGCCGCGGGGCCGGCGTCGCGCCGCTGCTCCAGGGTCACCACGAAAGCCCAGGCCGCCCCGCGCCGCTCCAGGCGGGTCAGCCGCACCGTGCGGCCCTCCCCCTCCCAGCGGCGCAGGAAGGCCTCGAGGTCCTCCCGCGCGGCGGCCGCCCCCTCCACCGAGTAGCGGTAGGCGTCCCTGTCCGGCAGCAGGGCCAGCCGCGCCAGCCCCGCGAGCCCCTGGGCGGCGAACCAGTCGCGGCGCTGGCGCGCGGCCTCGAGGTCGCCGCTGATGCGGTCGGCCTCCAGGGCGAAGCGCTCGGCCAGCTTGCGCTCGCGCTGCCGCGCGTGGGCCTCCCGGAGGGCCTGCAGGGCCTCGCCGGTGCGCCCGGCGGCCTCCAGCGCTAGGCCGTAGGCGAACCAGGCCTCGGCCTGCTTGATCCCCTCGCGCTCGCACAGCCGCAGGCACTCCTGGGCCGTCTCCAGCGCGGCCTGGGCGTGCCCCGACTGCGCCTGGGCGCGGCTGAGGTAGGCCAGGGCCGCGGCCAGGAACTTGACGTCGCGGCTGGCTCGAGACAGCTCGAGGGCGGCCTGGGCGTTTTTGAGGGCCAGGATGGGCCCGTGGGGCGGCTGCCAGGTGAGGTAGAGGCGGGCGAGCTTGAGGTGGCTCTCGGCCTGCCACTGCAGGTGCAGGCGGTGCCGCAGCAGCTCCTGCGCCTCGAGCATCAGCGCCTCGGCCTGCTCGAACTCGCCCTCGTCGGCCAGCACGTCGGCCAGGCGGAGCTGGACGACCGCGTAGCGCAGGGTCTCCCCGGACTGCAAGGCCAGGGCCTTGGCCTCCTGGAGGCAGGCCTTGGCCCGCTCGCGCAGCCCCAGGGCGCTGGCGGTGCTGGCGTGGTTGATCAGGTTCGCCAGGGTGGCCTGCGTCGCGCCGGCCGAGCGGGCGAGCTCGAGCAGGCGCTCCTCGGTCTGCAGGGCCTGGGCGTGCTGCCCGCGGTAGGTCTGGATCTGGCCCTGGAGGTTGAGCGCGGCGATCTGGAGCGCCGGGGGGAGCGCCTCCAGGCCGGGCAAGCCCTGCAGGAGGCGTTCGGCCTCGTCGAGGCGGTTCAAGAAGGCGTAGCCGGCCCCCACGGCGAGGCGGGTGCGGGGCCGGGCCCGGGCCTGGTGGCCCGGCTCCTGCTCCCACAGCTCGGCGGCGCGCTGCCACTGCCCGCTCTGGTCGCAGACGTAGATCTGGGTCTCCCACCAGCGCAAGGCGGTGTCCTCCGAGCGCGGCAGCCGCTGCAGGCAGGCCTCGGCCTCTTGGGTGTGGCCCTGCCCCGCCAGGAGTTCGGCCAGCAGCAGGACGGCCTCGGGGTCGGGGGGCACGGCCGACGCGGCGACCTCGGCGAGCCGGACCGCCCTCGAGGGGTCGGTGCTCCGGAGGGCCAAAGCCGCCCGGAAAGCCCGCTCGGCCTGGGCGGCTCCGCTGCTCCACCTCACCGCCTCCGCCAGCCAGTGGGCCTGCCCCGGGTGGTCCCCCCGGGCCTGCGCGCTGCCCGCGGCGGCCTCGAGCAGCCGCAGGGCCTCCTCGGGCTCCGGGCGGGCCGCCTCCACGAAGCGGGCGGCCTCCTCCGGCTGCCCCGCCAGCGCCGCCATGGCCCGCCGGGCGTAGGCCTGCCTGCGCGCCGGCGGCGTCTCCCGCGCGGCCACCTCCTGCAGCAGCGGGTGGGCGAAGCGGTCCTGCCGGAGGATCCCCTGCCGGGCGAGCGACCGCCGGGCCTCGGCCAGGCCCGGCGGCTCGAGGTCCGCCGCCCGGGCCCACAGCGCCTCGAAGCCCTCGCCGTAGAGCCCGTCGGGCAGGAGCGCCCTGGCCTCGACGGCGGCCCGCTGCGCCGACCCCTCGGCCAGGCCGGCGAGGGTGCGGGCGAGGAGCGCCTCGACGCTCACGGGGACGAAGCCGTCGGGAGGGGTGCGCCAGCGCCAGCGCTGCCCGTCCGACCAGAAGAAGCCCTGCCGGGCGAGGTAGCGCCAGAACTCCAGGGTGAACAGCGGGTTGCCCCCGGCCCGGGCGAAGATCCAGCCCAGGCCCTCCCGGGGCAGGGGGGCCCCGGCCTGCTCGAGCAGCAGCCGCTCCGACTCCTCCGCGCTCAGCGGCTCGAGGCGGTAGCCCTTGAAGGGCTCGAGCGGCTCGCCGCGGCTGGTGACCAGCAGCCCCACCCCGCGCAGCCGCGCGACGGCCTGGGCCAGCTTTTGCACGAGCTCGAGGCGCTCGGCGGGGGCTTCGTGCAGGTCCTCGAGGTGCAGCACGAAGGGCGCCAGGGCGGCCAGGGTGGCGGCGAGGGTATCGACCAGGGTGCGGGCGGGCACGTGCTGGCTCTGGATCAGCCGCTCGCGCTGGGCGTCGGTCCAGGCAGGCCGCCGGGGGGGGCGGGGTAGGGCGAGGACGAGGGCGCGGTCGGGGAGCGTCGCCTGGAGGCTCAGGCTAGCGCAGGGGGTCTCCCGGAGCAGGGCCTGGGCGGTGAAGGTCTTGCCCACCCCGGCCTCGCCCCACAGCCACAGCGCCTGGCCCGGCCGTTTCGAAAGCACCGCCCGCAGGTGCCGCTGAAGCTGGGTGATGGCTCTCTCGCGCACGCCGCTCTCCGAGGTCTCGGTGGGCCCATCATACGGGCTGCGGCGTTACGGGCACGTTACCCGCGCGCCGGCCTCGAGCGAAAAGCCTCCGGGGTCTCCCGGAGGCTCCAGCGCTCGGCGCCGGGTTTATCGCGTTTTCCACGAATACCCCGCAGGGCCGACCGGGCCGTGCGGGGTATTCGTGGGAACCGCTTTATACCGGCTTCACAAAGATACTCTTCGAATCCGTCAGAGGTACATCTTTGTAAAGCCCAGGGCACTCCCTTCGGCCGGGGTGGATAGCCTCCCATCGGGAGACTATCCACCCAAACCTGGTATTAGAAGTCCATGTCGCCGCCCATGCCGCCGGCGGGGGCAGCAGGGGCCTTCTTGTCCTCGGGCTTCTCGGCGACCACGGCCTCGGTGGTGAGGATCAGGGCGCCGATGGAGGCGGCGTTCTGCAGGGCGGTACGGGTGACCTTGGCGGGGTCAACGATGCCGTACTCCATCATGTCGCCGTACTCGCCGGTGGCGGCGTTGAAGCCGTAGGTCTTGTTGTCCTGGCCCAGGATCTGGTTGACCACCACGCTGCCCTCGAAGCCGGCGTTGGCCGCGATCTGGCGGGCGGGCTCTTCCAGGGCGCGCAGCACGATCTTGGCGCCGGTGGCCTCGTCGCCCTCGAGCTCCTTGATCAGGTTGCGCACGGCGGGCACGGCGCGCAGCAGGGCCACGCCACCGCCGGGCACGATGCCTTCCTCCACGGCCGCGCGGGCGGTGGAGAGGGCGTCTTCGTAGCGGTGCTTCTTCTCCTTGAGCTCGGTCTCGGTGGCGGCGCCCACGCGGATGACGGCCACGCCGCCGGCGAGCTTAGCCAGGCGCTCCTGGAGCTTCTCCTTGGCGTACTCGCTGTCGGAGGTCTCGAGCTCGCGCTTGATGCCGTTGATGCGGGCGTCGATGTCCTCCTTCTTGCCCTTGCCGCCGACCACGGTGGTCTCGTCCTTGTTGATGCGCACGCGCTCGGCGCGGCCCAGCATGGAGAGGGTGGCGTTCTCGAGCTTGAAGCCGAGCTCCTCGGAGATCACGGTGCCGCCGGTGACGGCCGCGAGGTCCTTGAGCATCTCCTTGCGGCGGTCGCCGAAGCCGGGGGCCTTGACGGCGGCGATGTTGAGGGTGCCGCGCAGCTTGTTGACCACCAGCGTCGCCAGGGCCTCGCCCTCGATGTCCTCGGCGATGATGAGCATGGGCTTGCCGGTCTGGGCGACCTGCTCGAGCACGGGCAGCAGCTCGCGCACGTTGGTGATCTTCTTCTCGGTGATCAGGATGTACGGGTCATCGAGGCTGGCCTCCATCGTGTCGGCGTTGTTGACGAAGTAGGGCGAGATGTAGCCCTTGTCGAACTGGTAGCCTTCGACGAAGTTCAGCTCGGTGTCGAGGGTCTTGCTCTCCTCGACGGTGATGATGCCCTCCTTGCCCACCTTCTCCATGGCGTCGGCGATGAGGTTGCCGATCTCGGTGTCGTTGTTGGCCGACACCGAGGCCACCTCGAAGATGGCCTTCTTGTCGTTGACGGCCACGGCCATGCTCTGGATCTCGCGGGTGGCGGCCTCGACGGCGCGCTCGATGCCGCGCTTGAGGGCGAGGGGGTTGGCGCCGGCGGCCACGTTGCGCAGGCCCTCGCGCACGATGGCCTGGCCGAGCACGGTGGCGGTGGTGGTGCCGTCACCGGTGATGTCGTTGGTCTTGGAGGCGATCTCGATGATGAGCTTGGCCCCGATGTTCTCGAGGTGGTCCTCGAGCTCGACTTCCTTAGCCACGCTCACGCCGTCCTTGGTGATGGTGGGGGAGCCGAACTTCTTCTCCAGCACCACGTTGCGGCCGCGGGGGCCCAGGGTCACCTTCACGGCGTTGGCTACAGCGTTCACGCCGCGCTCGAGCGAGCGGCGGGCAATTTCGTCAAACACCAGCATTTTAGCCATAGTTGTGCTCCTTTCAGTCGCGTCGAACAGCGTCTAGGGTCGAGGGTCAAGCCTCAAGAGCCAGGCCTGCTGTCTTTGGGCTCTCGGCTCCAGGCCCTTGACTCCCGACGGTTTAGATCACGGCCAGCAGGTCGCGCTCGGAGAGGATGATGTACTCCTCGCCGTCGATCTCGATCTCGGTGCCGCCGTACTTGGCGAAGACCACGGTGTCGCCTTCCTTGACTTCCAGCGGCAGCTTGGTGCCGTTGTCCAGCACGCGGCCCGAGCCCACGGCGATCACTTTGCCCTTCTGGGGCTTCTCCTTGGCGGTGTCGGGGAGCAGGATGCCGCCCTTGGTGGTGGCCTGTTCTTCGATGCGCTGGACCACGACGCGGTCACCCAGGGGCTTGAGTGCGGTTTTGGTCGCCATAATTCCTCCTTTGACAGTCATGGGTTTAGAGTGTCAACCCGAGAACACAGTATTAGCCCTTGGTGAACAGATTGTCAAGAGTCCAGGCTATCAATTTGAGTGTGGGTCAATCAACTTTATAAGGTATAGATATTCACCCGCGGCGCTGGCGCAGGGCCTCGTAAAGGAGCAAAGCGGCCGACACCGACACGTTGAGGCTGTCGGCCTGGCCCTGCATGGGTATGCGGACGGTGCGGCGGGCGGCCTCGAGCCAGGCCGCGCTGAGGCCCTCGTGCTCGGGGCCGACCGCGAGGGCGACCGGGCCGCGCAGGTCGGCGTCCCAGTAAAGCTGCTCCGCGTGGGGCGTGGCCGCGACGAGCGGGATGCCGCGCCCGGCCAGCCACGCCAGCACCTCCCCCTCCGAAGCGGCCACCGTGGGCAGGCTGAACACCACGCCGGTGCTGTTGCGGACGACCTGGGGGCTGTACAGGTCCACGCCCCCTACCGCCACCGCCGCGTGGGCCCCGGCGGCGTCGGCGCAGCGGAGGATGGCCCCCAGGTTGCCCGGCTTCTCCAGCCCCACGCCCACGAGCACCAGGGGGTCGGGCGGGAGGGTGAGGCTGTCCAGGGAGCGGCGGGGCAGGCGGGCGAGGGCGATGACCCCGGCCGGGTTCTCCCGGCCGGAGAGCTTCTTCAGCGGCGCTTCGGCCAGGGCGACGAGGCGCAGGCGCTCCAGCCGCGCGAGGGTGCGGCAGAGGGCTTCTTCCTCCGGGGTGAGGGCCCCGTCGCGCACGAAGGCGAGCTCGAGCTCGACCCCCGCTCGCAGGGCCCGCTCGACCTCGCGGGCGCCTTCGATGAGGAACTGGCCCGTGCGCTCGCGCTCCTTGCGCTCGAGCAGCCGGGCCAGGGCTTTGACGCGCGGGTTGGCCGCGCTGGTGATGAGCTCCACGCCAAGAGCCTAACACCTCCCCGCGGGGCGTCAGCGGGGCAGCAGCGGCCGGAGGCGGTTGCGCACCTGCTCGTAGTCGAAGACGAAGACCGAGCCCTGGGGGGTGGTGAGCTCGAGCAGGTTCTCCCCCTCGCCCACGATCTTGCGCAGCAGCAGCAGGCCCGGCGGGTCGAAGAGCTCGAGCTGCGCCGCCGTGTAGGACTCCTCCGCGGCCGGGTAGGCGACCCGGGCCACGCCGGGCAGGGCGGCGTCGAGGGCGGTGGCCTCGGGCTCGGGGCTTTGGAACTCGAGGGGGAAGTCGTACTCGTCGTGCAGGGGGTGCTCCTCGAGGCGGGCGAGGGCCTCGGCGAACTCCAGCGCCGAGGCCCAGATCTTCTCCTCGTTGATGCCGTCGCTGAGGGTCAGGCCCAGGTTGTCGTCGGCGAGCCTGGCGGAAAAACCGAGCGGGGCTTTCATGGGGGCACGATAGAGCCCCAAGTTGAGCCGCAGCTTAGCGGGCGGCAGGCCCCGTCCCGGGCGCCGCCTACACGCTCAGGGCTGCCCCCAGCGCGGTCGCCCAGCCGCTGTAGGGGGGGATGAGGGGCCGGGGCTCGACGAGGTAGAACTGCCAGACCCGCTCGAGCGCCTCCTGCAGGGGCTCGAGGTCGGGGAGGTGGCCCACGACGACGATGCGCTCGAGGCCGTGGGCCTTGGCCGCGTTGAGCGCGATCACCCCGATCACCTGCCCCACGACGGTGAACAGCCCCGCCGCCAGGTCTTCGCGGCTGGGGAGGCGGTCGGAGGTGGCGACCCGGCCGAAGTTCACCGCCGTGGCCGAGGCGGGCAGGTGCCCGATCCCCCCGCCGATGGCGTCGGCTAAGGTCGAGTCCACGCCGCCGGGGTCCCCGGCCTTGGCGAGGCGGGCGATCTCGAGCGGGTCGGCGGTGCCCAGCAGCAGCCGCCCCAGCCCCAGCAGGGTGCCCCCGCCCACCGCGCTGCCGGTGACGTGCTCGAAGCTGCCGTCGCGGGCCGCGATCATGGCGGTTCCGGTGCCCGCCGAGACCACCAGGGCTCGCACGAGGTTCCGGGGGGTAGCGGTCCGCGGCTCGTTCCGGGGGGTAGCGGTCCGCGGCTCGAGCTCCTGGGGGGTAGCGGTCCGCGGCTCGAGCTCCCGCGGGGCGGCCATCCCCGCCAGCGCCAGCCCGCCCCGCCCGATGGCTTCGGCCTCCCCGACCTTGTGCACCGGCACGCCGCCGAAGCGGTCGGGGAGGGTGCGGTGCAGGCCGCCCGTGGTGGCGATGGCGGAGAGCTGGGCGGCGGCGAGGCCCCCGGCCTCCAGGGCGTGCTCGAGCACCTCGAGGCGGGCCGGCCCCGCGTGGTGGAGGGTCCACTGGCGCACCATGCGCCCGTCCTCGACGAGCACCACGTCGGTGTTGGTCAGGCCGAAGTCGATGCCGAGCTTCATGGGCCTGAGCTTACCGCATCGGGCTCAGGCCGGGAGGGCCAGCGCCTCGCGCACGCCGCGCAGCCGCGTGCGCAGCAGGCGTTGGGCCAGGCGGCTGTCGAGGGCGGTGTTGCGGGCGCGGGGGCCTGGGAAGGCGGCGGCGGAGCCGGAGGGCAGCGGGGCGGGGTCGAGGCCCCGGGCCCGCACCAGCAGGCGGCCGAACTCGAGCCGGCTCAGCACCTCGGGCCCGGCCACGTGCAGCACGCCCTCGTAGGGGTGTTGCACGAGCTCGAGCAGCGCGGCGGCGAGGTCCTCGACCGCCACGGGGCTGCGGAACTCGTCGCGGAAGAGCACGCCCTCGGCCTCGCCGCGCAGCAGGCGCAGGGCGAAGGCGCTGTACTTGTCGGGGGGCTCGAGGCGGCAGCCGTAGACGAGCGAGGTGCGCACCACCAGGCCGCCGGGGTGCTCGAGCACCCGCCGCTCGGCCTCGAGCTTGGCCCGGCCGTACGCGCTCAGGGGGTTGGGCTCGTCGTCCTCGCGGTAGGGGCGGCCGGCCTCCCCGTCGAAGACCACGTCGGTGGAGAGCTGGACGAGCCGCGCCCCCAGGCGGCGGGCGAGCCGGGCCAGGTGCCCGGGCGCCTCGGCGGTGAGGGGGGCGAGGTCGGGGCCGGACTGCGCGTAGGCGGTGTTGATCACGGCGTCGGGGCGGAGGGCCTCGAGCGCCTCCCGCGCCGCCCCCGGGTCCCGCAGGTCGAGCCGGACCCAGGCGGCGGGGCAGGGGAGGGGCGGCTGGCGGAAGTGGCCGGCGGCCACCTCCCAGCCGAGCTCGAGCGCCTGCCGCACCAGCTCCCGGCCCACATAGCCCGTGCCCCCGGTGACGAAGAGCCGCACGGGATCAGGATAGCCCCTGGAGCTCGAAGCGGGCCCGGGTGACGCGGTAGCCCCCCGGCCCCGCCCGCAGCTCGAGCCGCACCTCGTGCAGCCCGGGCAACTCCTCGACCATCTGCGAGACCCGCAGCAGCAGGTCCTGCAGCGCGGCGGCGTCGGCCTTGCCCGCGAGCGCGGGCACCATCTCGGCGGCGTCCTGGTCGGAGAGGGGGGTGATGCGCACGGCGAGGAGCTGCGGCCCCAGCGGCAGACCGGTCAGGCTCAGCGAGATCACCGGGCCGAAGAGCTCGTCGTGGCGCACCTCCAGCCCCAGCGCCAGCCCCTCGGCCTCGGGGGCCTGGGGGATGCCGAAGAGCCCCAGCAGCCGCTCGGCCTCCTGCGCCCCGAGCTCGCCCCGGCGCCCCTGCAGCAGGGCGCGGGCGGCCTCGAGGTCGGGCTCGAAGTCGGGGAACTCGCCGGTGGGGCGCGCGCGCCAGCGGGCGTGGGCCACCGTGAGGCCCAGCGCGCGGGCCGCCGACTCGGGGAAGCGGTAGACCGGCACCTGCTCGCGCCCCGCCTGGAAGAGCATCCGGCTGGCGGTCATGAAGCAGCTCAGCACGGTCTTGGCGCTCCCCGCGGCACGGGCCTCGAGCAGGGCCTGGCGCAGGGCCTCGGCCACCTCGAGCGGGTCGGAGAAGCCCATGGGCACGAAGAGGGCCATGGCGCTGTCGTAGCGCTCGTCGTGCAGCACCTCGCGGGCGGCCTGGCCGAACTCGTCGGGGCCCGCCACCGAGCCCAGGTCGTGGTGGGTGACCTCGAGGCCCATCGCCCGCAGCGCCTCCACCGCCAGGGTGCCGGGGCCGCTGGCGTTGGAGACCAGGGCCACACGGTGGCTGCCGTCGGGCCGCACGGCGGGGGCGGGCTGGTGCGCGAGCAGCGCGGCGGCGTCGAACATCTCCTCCAGGCTCTCCGCCCGCATCACCCCGGCCTGGGCGAAGAGGGCCTCCACCACCGGGTCGCGGCCCGGCCGCACCACCAGGATGGGCTTCTTGCGCCCCACCCGCCGCGCCAGCCGGGCGAAGCGGCGGGGGTTGCCGAAGGACTCGAGGTACAGCAGGATCAGCCCGGTCTCGGGGTCGTCCTCCCAGAACTGCAGCAGGTCGTTGCTCGAGACGTCGGCCTTGGCCCCCAGGCTCACGAAGCTCGACAGGCCCAGCCCCACCTCGCGGGCGTACTCCAGCACCGCCAGCCCCAGCGAGCCGCTCTGCGAGGAGAGCGCCACGTTGCCGTGGGCGGGCATGGGCACCAGCCCCGCGGCGAGGCGCACCTCGGGGTGGGTGTGGATGAAGCCCAGCGAGCCCGGCCCCACCAGCCGCATCCCGTAGCGGCGGCACACCTCCACCAGCGCGAGGGTGGTGGGGCGCTCGAGGCGGATGGTGAGCACCACGATGGCCCGCACCCCCCGCTGCCCGCAGGCTTCGGCGGCGGCCACCACCTGGTCCGGCGGGGTGGTGAGGATGGCGAGGTCCACGGGCCCCGGGATGGCCTTGACCGAGGGGTAGGCCAGGATCGAGCCCACCACCAGCACCTCGCCCGCCGCGGGCGAGGCGGCCGGGTTGACCGGGTAGACCGGCCCGGCGAAGCGGTTCCTGACCAGGTTCTCCAGCACCCGGTAGCCCACGCTCTCCGGGTCGCGGCTGGCCCCCACCACCGCCACGCCGCGCGGCCGGAAGAAGGGGTAGAGCGAGGCCAGCGTCGCCACCTGGTCGCGCCACTCGAAGCGGGCCACGGTCTCGGCGCTGGGCTCGATCTCGAAGGTGACCTCCACCTCGCCCGCCTCGTTCTCGGTGTGCACCTGGAAGCCGCTGCTGCGGAAGACGTCGAGCATCTGCCGGTTCTCCAGCAGCGTGAAGGCGTGGAAACGCCGGATGCCCCGCCGCGCGGCGATGAGGGCTAAGCGCTCCAGCAGCAGCGTCCCCAGCCCCTTGCCCTGGTACCAGTCGTCCACCAGGAACGCCACCTCGGCGCTGTCGGCGCCGGGCCCCTCGGGCACGAACTCCCCGGTGGCGATGATGCGCTGGGGGTCGCCCGCGAGCACCACCAGCGTGAAGCGCTCCTCGCCGGGCTTGTGCTTGAGCAGCAGGTCCACGGCCGTCTCGGGGCTGATCTCGGAGAAGAAGCGGTACTGCCGGGCCTGGGGCGAGAGGCGGTGCAGGAAGTCGAGGAACAGGCCCCGGTCGGCGGGGGTTGCCTGGCGCAGGAAGGCGGTGCGGCCGTCCTTGAGGAGCACCGGCCCCGACTCGAGGCCGTGCTGCGGGGTGGGCACTGGGTAGTAGCGGTCGGGCATGGGTTTCTCCTCCGGTTAGGGTGCTCGGCGCGCCAGGGGCGTTCGCCCGAGGAAGGGGACGGGGCCAGCTCTCCCCGTATTCTCCAGGCTGAGGCCCCGCCCCAACAACCTCCCC
>NZ_QXDL01000122.1:0-12491 GCF_003574345.1 Calidithermus terrae | reverse complement strand
CCTCGGGGTGGGGGAGAAGCGGGTGCGCTCCCTGATGCGGAGGGAAGGCCTGCTCCTTACCCGGAAGCCCCTCAAGCCCAGGACCACTCTCCCGGAAGAGCTTCTCCCGGAGGGGGTGCCCAACCTTCTGCTGGGGCTTGAGGTGACCGGCTTCCACCAGGTGTGGGTGGCGGACCTGAGCTACGTGGTCCTGGGGGAGGGGGTGGCCTACCTGGCGGTGGTGATGGACCTCCACACCCGCAAGATCCTGGGGGTGGCCCTGGGGCCGAGGCTGTCCCAGGGGCTTGCTCTTGCGGCGCTGGAGATGGCCCTTAGGGAGGGATGCCCCGAGGTGCACCATTCGGACCGGGGGGTGCAGTACACCTCCAGGGCCTATGTGGAGCGGCTTTTGGGGCTAGGGGTGAGGCTGAGCTACGCGGGGACGGGGAGGCCCTGGGAGAACGGGCACGCGGAGCGGCTGATCCGGACCGTCAAGGAGGAGTGGGTGGACCTGCGGGAGTACCGGACTCTGGAGGAGGCGCGGGCGTCGGTGGAGGCGTTCGTCTTTGAGGTGTACAACCGCAAGCGTCCGCACTCGGCCTTGGGGTACCTGACGCCTGAAGCTTTTGTGGACAGCCTGTTGAAAGGGGGTGGGAGCCCTGACTAAACTGACCGGTGAGGTGGTGCAAATTTAGGGGCGCAGTACACAGAAGACCTCCTTGACCCTGACGAGGACTTTGAGGACTGGGAGGAACTGCAGGAGATGTTATACCCTTTCCTGTTGTATCCTTCGTTTATGACCGTAGCCGACCACCTGACCCTGAACGAGCTATGGCGGAGGGTCAAGAAGGCTGAGGATCCGATAGAAAGAATCCGCTTTCTGGCGGTCTACCACGCCAAGCGGGGGCTCACCGCCAAGGAGATCGCCAGGATCACCTTGAACAGCTCCCGCTGGGTGCAGGAGACGGTGAGGCGCTACCACCAGGAAGGCCCCGAGGCCCTGAAGGACAAGCGGCACCAGAACCCAGGGCAGCAGCCCAAGCTTACCCCCGAGGAGCAGGGGAGGGTTCTGGAGGCTCTGCAGGGCCCTCCTCCCGATGGGGGCCTGTGGACGGGGCCCAAGCTGCGGGACTGGGTGGAGCGGGAACTGGGGAAGAAGGTCTCCCTCTACCCCATCTACCGCCTCTTGCACGAGATGGGGTTTGCCCTGCGCAGCCCCCGCCCCCGGCACCGGAGGGCGGACGTGCAGGCGCAGCAGGCGTTTAAAAAAAGCTCTCCGCGGAGGTCCAGCAGGCCAGGGCGGAGGGGCGGAGGGTGAGGCTTTTGGCTTACGACGAGCACCGACTTGGGCTTAGGCCGGTGTACCGGCGGTGTACCGGCGGGTGTGGACCCGGCGGGGGGAAAGGCCTTTGGCGCTGGGAGCGCATCGGTATCGGTGGTCCTATGTATACACCTTCGTGGAGCCGCAGACGGGCAGGAGCCTGAGCCTTCTGGTAGACGGGGTGGACACCGAGGTGATGGGCTGGGTTTTGAGGGAGCTTCGCGCTTGGCTTGGGGAGGACGAGGCCTGGGTGGTGCTGGACCGGGCAGGGTGGCATGTGTCCGGGCGGCTGGAGGTACCTGAGGGGATCCGGCTGGTCTTCCTTCCGCCCTACAGTCCCGAGCTGCAGCCGGTGGAGCGGGTGTGGCCCTTGGTGAACGAGGCGGTGGCGAACCGGTACTTCCAGGACCTGGAGGAGATGATGGAGGTGGTGGCCGAGCGGTGCCGGGTTCTGGAGGCGGATCCACAGACCCTCAGGCGGCACACCCTCTTCCACTGGTGGCCCAGGACGAAGACATCAGCATAAAAGGGTATTATACAAAACCTAGCCCGAATCGGACGGTTACCTTTTGCAGGTTATCCCAGTCAAGCTATCCGAATGAGCATTTCCAAAGGACACACGTGCGGCCCCTTGGGCAAGTAGCGATGTAAATCGGGGCGGTTACCTTCGGGGCTGTTGGTGCTCCTGACCACCAGCAACCTCGGCTCCACACACTGACTTCCCCTTTTGGTAAGAAACAGCATGGTGGAGAACAAGCCCACCCCAAGCAAATGTTTGCATACTGGCTGCAAATGCAACAAAACCCGCTGTGCTCTATAGTACGTCTGTGACACAAAAAACTTTATGGAGCCGATTTTCTTATTTTTGGCATAACGGGTTTTTCCCCTCGCGCGCGAAGGAGCCCGGCAGTCAGCCGGGCCCTGGCTAACCTGGACTCCCGGTTAGCGCCGCTCCACGTCGGAGGTGACCCCCACCGACCAGACCATAGCCGCGTTGTTGACCCGGGCCAGTTGAGCGGGTTCGAAGTGCTGGCCGAGGGCGGCGAGCTGGTCGGCCAGTTGCCGCAGGCGGGCCCGGAGACGGGGGAGGCGGGGGTCCTCGAGGCCCTCCAGCTCCCCGCACAGGCGCTCGGCCTCGTGGGCCAGGGCTTTGGCCTCCTCCTGGCCCGACACCTCAGGCAGGCGCCGCAGCAGGCGGTAGACCTGGGCCACGCGGTACTCCAGCAGCACCCTGCGGTGCCCCGGCGTGCCCTCGGGGTGGGGGGCGGGTAGGGTCAGGCGGTGCCGCTCGGGGCCGTGGGCCTCAACGTCTACCTCCAGGACCGCGCCGCTGCCCCCGAGGGCGTTCAGCCCCAGCAGCCAGGTGCGCCGCTCGCCGGGGGCCATGGCCCCGCAGAAGCCCCGCCGCCCCTGCTGCCAGGCCCCCAGCCAGGGCGTAGCCGCCGCACCCGAGAGCTTCAGGTGTACGCCGCCCAGCACCGCCCGCCGCAGGAAGGCCAGCTCGGCCAGCAGGGCGGTGCGCAGGTCCTCGGCCCGCTCCTCGCCCACGTAATGGTGCCCCCCGCCTCCTTCGACGGCCATATCGGCCAGGAGCAGTGCGTCGTAGTCCTCGCCGAAGCCCACGGTGCTGGTCTGCACGCCCTCGACGGCCTGCTGCCTGACGGCGGCCAGGATGCGCCGCGGGTCGGTGACCCCACAGTTGGCCAGCCCGTCGCTCAGGAGCACCACCGCTTCGGGGCCGTCGGCTCCTCCCACCAGCTCCGCGCCCCGCTGCCAGCCGCCCAAGAGGTCGGTGCTGCCGCGGGCCCCGAGCGAGGCGATGAAGCGTCCGGCCTCCTGTAGGCTGCGGGGGGAGCAGTGGAGGACCTCGGTGTCGTAAGCCACCAGGTGCAGCTCGCCGCCTCCCTCGAAGCTCTGCTCGGCCAGGGCCAGCGCGGCCTCCTGGGCGGCGCGCAGCTTCCCCCCGGCCATCGAGCCGGAGCGGTCGAGCACCAGGGACAGGGTGGGCGGGGGCAGGCGCGGGGCCTCCTTGGGGGCGATGACCTCCACCAGCAGCAGGTCGTTGTCCTCGACGAGCGAGCGCTTGAGCTTGACGATGGCCATGCGTTACCTCCGGGCCATGAGTCTAGCCGCCGCCCCCCTTCCGACCGTCGGAAGGGGCCCCCAGGCCTGCCCTGGGCGGGCCATGCAAGATATCAACCACGTCGCCCCCACGTGCAAGCCCACGCCTGGGGGGCCGCAGGCCGTTCCGGGGTGGCTCGCGCCCCGCCCCTCGGTGGGGTGGCTCGCCCCGGCGGTGGGGGAAACCGCGCTGGAGCGCCGCGCCCCCGGCGCATGGCCGAGTTCTTAGACCCCGGCCTCGTCCGGCCACTGCTGGGGGGCTCCTGGAGCCCCTACAGCTTCTACAAGAGCCTGGGGCAGCTAATCCTCATACCTCCGCTCCTTGGGCCATTGGACTTCCACCAGAACCCCGTTGGCCATCTTCTGCCCGACGAAAATGGCCCAGTGCTCGCTCCCGTCCTCCGCCACCGCCAGGTGGTAGGCGTGGGGCAGCAGCACCGGGCGGGCCCGACCATCCTCCTCCGAGGGCAGGTAATGGCCGGGGAACTCGGCGATGGCCCGCTCGAAGGGCGCCACGAAGATGCGCTCCAAGGGCGCGGTGGTGCCGGTGGGCAGGTGCTGGCGCGGCCTGGCGACGAGGGCCAGGTAGCCGCCGGGCTTGAGCGCCCCGACCGCGGGCGCCATCAGGTCGTGAACGATGTGCTCCAGGTAGTCCACGTAGGGGTCCACGTAAGGGGCGTCGGGTGGGCGTACCCAGTTCCTCACCGACCAGCGCGTGAAGACGGGCGGGTGCAGCACCAGCAGGTCGGCCACCGGCTCGGGGTAGTCCTGGGGCAAGGTGGCGACAGGGGCCTCGAGGATGCCCTCCCCCATGGGCCGGATGTCGCGCCCCTCCGCCCGGCGGCCCAGGCGCAAGGCGGCCCGCACCACCGCGCCGGTGCCCGCCATGGGGTCGAGCACGAACTGCCCTGGCCGGGTGTACACCTCCACCAGCGCCTCCGCCACGTAGGGGTGCAGCGCCTCCGCGCCTTGGAGTTCGGGGTCGGAGGGGTAAATCCACACGGGGCTATGGCGGGGTGAGAACCGGCGCTCGGGCCTGGCCAGCAACTCCTTCAGGGCCTGCCGCGGGCCGGGGCTGGCGAGGGCTGTCTCGAGCTGCTCCTGGCTTAGCTCGCCCTGCTCCAACCGGCGCTTGAGCCGTTGAACCTGGCGCATGGGCATCCCCAGGGACAAAGCCCGCCGGAGGGTGTCCGGGTAAAGCGCCAGCGGCAGCACCTCGTAGCGCAGGTACTTCTCCCTCAGGCCGGTGCGCTCGGCCAGGGCCCCGAGGTGCCCGTCGCCCGCCCCCAGCAGGGCCTGGGCCACCTCGGCTTCAGGGAGGTCGGGGGCGCCCAGGAGGCGTCGGGCCTCCCGGAGGACGCGGTTGAGGACGGCGGTAGCGTTGGGCATGCTTGGTTCCTCGTATCAGGATTTTGCCCTATTTTTGCGCCCGAGCAGCCAGTCGCCGGGGCTCACGCGGTCGTGCTCGGCGGCCAGGTCCTCGACCGACATCGAGACGTAGCGGTCCACCATCTCCATGGTGGAGTGCCCGAGGCGGCGCCGCAGGCCCAGGGCGGTGCCCCCGTGCAGCAGGTAGCGCACCGCGAAGGTGTGGCGGAAGGCGTGGGGGTGGACGTTGACCTTGGCCGGGTCGAGCCCGGCCCGCCGGGCCACCTGCCGCAGCATGTCCCGCACCCGCAACCGGCTGAAGGGCTCGCCCTCGTCGGTGGTGAAGAGGTAGCCCACCCCCGGCTGGGCCTTGCGCTCCTTGGCGACGTAGGCGTTGAGGAAGCGGGCCACCCGGTAGCCGTAGAAGGCCGGTCGGTCCTTGTCGCCCTTGCCCCGCACCCACACGCAGCGGGTCTCGGTGTTGACGTCCTCCAGCCGGATGCTGAGGGCTTCGCAGACGCGCAGGCCGGTGTCCACCAGCAGCAGGATGAGGGCGCGGTCGCGCCAGGGGTTGCGCCCCCTGGCCGCCGCCTTGAGCATGGCCTCGAGCGCCTCCGGCGGGATGGGCTTGATGGGGCGGTCGGCCTGCTTGGGGACGCCCGCCTGCTTGACCGGGTTCTCCCGTCCCCACAAGCCCTCCTCCTTGAGGAAGGAGAAGAAGCGGTGCAGGTCCCTGGCGTACCCGCTGACCGCGAGGCCCCGCTCCAACAGGTACAGCCAGTACTCCCGCACCAGCCAGTGGCTGACCTCCTCGACCTCCGCCACCTGCTTGCCCTCGCAGAAGCGCCGGAAATGCCCCATGGTGTGCTCGAAGTGCTCCAGCGTCCCCGGCTTGGCCCCCTGGCTGCGCAGGTATATGAACAACAGCTTCACGGCTGCTTCCACCCTCACCATGACCTCCTTGGTGGGGCAGTTAAGCGCTCCTGTGCCGGTGATGTCTCACCCGAGGATGAGAACAGCCTCAGCTTTTTAGGGGGGCTTGGATTGTTGTGTGTAGGACGAGGTTCGCCTGACTCCGCGGCGCTTGTGGTCGGGGCGACTGGATTCGAACCAGCGACCCCCTGCTCCCAAAGCAGGTGCGCTACCAGACTGCGCTACGCCCCGTTGCACCTATGGGACTTCCGGCGCACCTCGGGTCATGCGAGACCCGTCCTCAAAGATAGCACGCACTATCGCGCGGGTAAAGCCTCGGTGAGCTGGTCGATGGTTCAATTCAAAGCCTGCCGTCACACTGTCTCCATGAAGCCCAGCCTTTGGACCGTTTTGCTGCTCAGCTTCAGCGTGCTCGCCTTCGCGCCCGAGCGGGCCAAGGCCGACCTGGACTACCTCGTAGGGATCGGGCCCCGGGTGGCGGGGAGCCCGGCGGCGGCCCAGGCGGCCGAGTACCTGGCGGCGCAGGCCAGGGCGGCGGGTTATGCGGTGGAGTTCCAGCCCTTCAGCTACACCCGCAGCCGCGACACCGGCAGCAGCTTGAGCCTGGGGCCGACCCGCCTCGAGGCCCTCGCGCTCTCCGGCAGCCCCGGTGGGACCTTCGAGGCCCCCCTCCAGGCGGTGCCCGGGGTCGGCGCGGCGGGTGATTACGCCGGGCTGGACGTGCGGGGCAAGATCGTGGTGGTGCGGCGCGGGGTGATCCCTTTCCTGGAGAAGGCCCGCCAGGCCGCGGCCCAGGGCGCGGTGGCGGTCGTGGTGGTGAACAACGAGCCCGGGGCGGTGCGCGGCACCTACGGGGGCGTGGGCCCCATCCCGGGCGTCACCGTGTCCGGCAGCGAGGGGGAGGCCCTGTTCGCCCGCAGCGGGGAGCGGGCGCGGCTGGTGGTGGGGGCGGTGCTCGAGCAGGCCCAAGCCCGCAACGTGATCGCCCGCCGGCCCGACAGCAGCGCGCCCAGCGTGGTGGTGGGCGGGCACTACGACTCGGTGCAGGGGGCCCCGGGGGCCAACGACAACGCCTCGGGCACGGTGACGGTGCTCGAGCTCGCCCGCAGCCTGGCGGGGGAGGGCTGGGCTAAGGACGTGTGGTACGTGTGGTTCGACGGGGAGGAGGACGGCTTGTGGGGCTCGCGCAACTTCGTGCAGGCCTTCCCCGAGCGGGTGCGGGGGCTCAAGGCCATGCTCAACCTCGACATGGTGGGGGTGCGGGCCAGCCCGGCGCTGGGGGTGGGCGGCGATGCGGCGCTGCTGCGGCTGCTCGAGCAGAGCGGGGCGCAATTCAACGACATCGGCAACTCCGGGGGCAGCGACCACGTGCCCTTCGCCCAGGCCGGGGTGCCGGTGCTGTTCTTCCACTGGGGCATCGACCCCAATTACCACCAGCCTACCGACACCGTGGCCGACCCCAAGCTGCTGGCCGAGACGGCGGTAGCGGTGCGGGCGGCGCTCGAGCGCATCCTCAAGCAGTAGGCGCTGGCCCTCGAGCCGGGCTCACGACAGCCCGACGGTCTGCCCCTGCTCGTCCAGGTCGATGCGCTGGGCGGCCGGCGTCTTGGGCAGGCCGGGCATGGTCATGACCTCGCCCATGTAGGCCACCACGAAGCCCGCGCCGCAGCGGGCCTTGAGGTCGGTGACGGTGACGCCGAAACCCTCGGGGCGCCCGCGCAGGCGGGGGTTGTCGGAGAGGGAGTTGGCGGTCTTGGCGACCACCACGGGCAGGTGCTCGCAGCCCTCCTTGGCTAGCTGCTTGAGGGCCTTGCGGGCCTCGCGGGTGTACTCGACCCGGGCCGCGCCGTAGACCCGGGCGGCGATGGCCTCGATCTTCTGGGGGAGGGTGGCCTCGAGTTCGTAGGCGAAGCGCAGGGTGCCGGGGGTCTGGAGGGCCTCCTTCACCGCCCCGGCCAGCTCCAGTCCCCCCTCGCCGCCGCGGGCGTGGACCTCGGCACGGGCGAAGCGCAGGCCGTGTTGCCGGGCGAAGGCCTCCAGCAGCGCCAGTTCCGCCGGGGTGTCGTCGGGGAAGCGGTTGAGGGCCAGGACCGGTTCGAAGCCGTGCAGCCGGACGTTCTCCGCGTGCTTGAGCAGGTTGGGCAGGCCCCGGCGGGCGGCCTCGAGGTCGGAGGGCACCTCAGGCTGGGTTGTGGTCATGCCCTCAAGCTAATCCCGGACAGCAGTTATACCGGCTTCACAAAGCTACGCTTCAAATCCGTCAGGGGTACATCTTTGTGAAGCCCAGGGCACCCCCTTCGGCCGGGGTGGATAGCCTCCCATCGGCAGACTATCCACCCAAACCTGGTATTACAAACGTCCTTGGCGAGCCTCGGGGAGCGGTCAGCCATCAGCTTGTGGCTCGTGGTTGCCCCACCCGGCCCGCGGGCGGGAGGGTTTATCCCCCCCCCGGCCCCCCTTGCTAAGGGGGGTGACAAGGCGTCCTGCGTACGACGTACGACGTAGGACGTAGGACGTGCGTTTTGCGTCTTGCGTTCGGCGTACGACGTAGGACGTACGACGCACGACCGCGTCCGGCTATCGACCATCGACACCCACCCCCTAAGGCATCCAGTTCCCCCCGCAGACGATCACGGCGATGCGCTTGGGCAGCTCGCAATTCATCAGCACCGGGCCTAGGGCCAGCCCGGCGGTGGGCTCGACGACCTGCTTGAGGCGGCTCATCATCAGGCGCTGGGCCTCGAGCGTCACCGCGTCGGGCACGGTGAGGATGCGGTCTACGTGGTTTTGCATCACCGGGAAGGTACGCTCCCCGACCATCAGCGTTCGCACGCCGTCGGCCACGGTCTGGGGGGCGCGCTCGAGCCGGACCCGATGGCCGGTGCGGAGGCTCTGCTGGGCGTCGTTGGCGTTTTCCGGCTCGACCCCGATCACCTCGCACTCGGGCCGCAGGTGCTTGACCACGGTGGCGATGCCCGAGATCAATCCCCCGCCGCCCACCGCCACCAGCACGGCCTCGAGGCCCTCGACCTGCTCGAGCAGCTCGAGCGCCTGGGTGCCCTGGCCCGCCATCACCGCGTAGTCGTCGAAGGGGTGGATCAGCGAGTAGCCCAGCTCCGCCGCCTTCTGCCGCACGACCTCCTCGCGGTTCTCCACCGTCACGCCCTCGTCGAAGACCTCCGCCCCGTAGGCCCGCGTGGCCGCCTTCTTGGTTTCCGAGGCGTCCTGCGGCATCACCACCAGCGCCGGGACCCCGATCACCCGCGCCGCGTAGGCCGCGCCCTGGGCGTGGTTGCCCGAGGACACGGCGATGATGCCCTTGGGGTTTTGCAGTTGCAGCGCGGCGTTCACCGCCCCCCGCGCCTTGAAGCTCCCGGTTTTCTGCAGGTGCTCGGCCTTGAAGAAAAGCTCCTTGCCGAACATCCGGTCGAGGTCGCGGCTGGTGAGCACCGGCGTGCGGTGAACGTACGGGGCGATACGGCGGGCCGCGGCTTGGACGTGCTCGAGGGAGATCACCTCGCCATTGTAAGAGGGGAGAGGGGAATGGGAGGTAGGAGGTGGGGAGTAGGGGGTGGGAAAGCAATGGCTAACGTTCGCTTCTCCGGCCCTTGACCCTCGCCCCCCGACCCTCGACAATGGTTCAGCTATGCGGTTGGCGGTGCGAACCCTGGGCTGCAAGGTCAATCAGGTCGAGTCGGACGCGCTGGTCGGGCTGCTGCGGGCGCTCGAGCCCGAGGTGGTGCGGCTGGAGGAGGGGGCCGACCTGGTGGTGATCAACACCTGCGCCGTGACCACGACCGCCGAGGCCGACGCCCGCAAGGAGGTGCGCCGGGCGCGGCGGGCCAACCCCGAGGCCTTCATCGTCGTCACCGGCTGCTACGCCGAGCTCGCCCCCGACCAACTGGCCGAGCTGGGCGCCGACGCCGTGGTGCCCAACGCCCGCAAGGCCGAGCTGCCCCGGGTGATCCTCGAGCACTTCGGCTTCCCCTCCGACCCCCTCACCACCCCGCCCAACGAGTTCTGGGGGGCCGGGGATCGCGGCCTGCTCAACAACTGGGTGCGGGCCTTCGTCAAGGTGCAGGACGGCTGCAACGCGGGCTGCGCCTACTGCGTCATCCCCCGGCTGCGCGGGCGCGAGCGCCACCGCGAGAGCGCCGACGCGCTGGGCGAGGCGCGGGGTCTGCTCGAGGCCGGCGTGCAGGAGATCGTGCTGACGGGGGTGCGGCTGGGCTCCTACAAGGGCCACCCGCGCGGGGTGGCGGGCCTGGTCGAGGAACTCGCCCTCATGGGGGCCAAGGTGCGCCTGAGCTCCATCGAGCCCGAGGACACCGACGAGGCCCTGCTCCGCACCCTCGCCCGCCACGCCCCCCAGGTGCGCCCCCACCTGCACCTGAGCCTCCAGTCGGGCTCCCAGCGCCTGCTGCGGCTGATGGGCCGCCGCTACGACAAGGACTACTACCGCGAACTGGTGCTGCGGGCCTACGAGCTCATCCCCGGCTTCGCCCTCACCACCGACGTCATCGCGGGCCTGCCCACCGAGACCGAGGAGGAGCACCAGGAGACGCTCGAGTTCCTGCGCGAGCTGCGCCCCAGCCGCGTCCACGCCTTCACCTACACCCCCCGCCCCAAGACCCGCGCCGCCTCCTTGCCCCAGGTGCCCGTCGAGGTCCGCAAGCGCCGCACCCGCGAGGTCATCGCCCTGGCCCAACAACTCGCCGCCCAGCGCATCGCCCCCAAGCTCGGCAGCCGCGTGGAGGTGCTGCTCGAGTCCCGCCGCGGCGGGCAGTGGGTGGGCCACACCCCCGACTACTACGAGGTCCTGGCCGACGGCCCCGCCTCCAAACAGGGCCAGACCGTGTGGGTACGGGTCGAGCGCCTCGAGGGCTACACCCTCATCGGGCCGGTAGAGGCCGTAAAGGAAGAACCTCAGCGCATGCTTTTGCCGATGGCGTGAGGGTTTTTAGCCGTCAGCTTTCAGCCGTCAGCCGTCAGCGGTAGGCCCGTGGTTTGTCAAGGGTCGAGGGTCTAGGGCCAAGGCGTCTGGCGTCTTGCGTTCGGCGTTTGGCGTGTTGCGTACGACGCAGGACGTACGACGTACGACCCACCCCCAGCGCCCGGCTATCGGCCACCGGCTACCCCAACCGGTCCCGCCGCGCCTCGAGGAAACCCTGCACCCACCGCACCACGAAGCCCAGGCAGATGAAGATGGTGGCGAACTGGGCCATGGTCGCCACCGGGCGCTCGACGCTGCCCCCGCCCAGCAGGGTGAGGAAGTCGGGGACGCCGCGCAGCGAGCCCAGGATGCCGAGCACGGCCAGGCCCAGCGCGGCGCTCAGGGCGGGGCGCCGCAAGGTGGGGTTCTTGTCGCCCGCGATGCCCAGCAGGGCGATCAGCAGGCCCAGGGCGCCGGGGATGAAGGCGGTGGGGGTGGGCTTGGCCGCGGTCACGGCCACGGTGCTCACCAGGATCAGCAGGATGCCCGTCCAGAGGGCTCGAGCGGTCATGGGCTCACCCTAAAGAAGGGCGGGGCAAAAGTCTGTGAGGCCGCCTCATTTCCCGCCCTTGCGGTGCTTGAGGGCTTCGCGGACCGAGAGGGGAGAGAGCCGGGCCCGGTTGGCCTCCACGAAGGCGTACACCCGCTCGGGGTCGGCGTAGGCGTACTGCCGCAGGGCCCAGCCGATGGCCTTGCGGATGAAGAACTCCTCGTCGGGGGCGTTCTCGAGGCAGTAGCGGAACAGCCGCTCGGCGTCGGTCTGGCCCTTGTAGCCGAGCTGGTGCAGGATGGCCGAGCGCCGCACCCAGAAATCGGGGTGCCGGCTCCAGCGGTCCATCTCGGGCCCCAATTCCGGGATCCGCGCCACCAGCGGCCCCACCACGCTGCTGGTGAGGGCGTCCACGCTGTCCCACCACGGTTTCGCCCGCAGGAGGGCTTCGAGGAGCTCGAGGCTGTGCCCGCTCAAGGTCTTGCGGTTGGCGTGCAGCACGGCGACGGCGGCGTACTGGAACTCCCGCTCGGGCAGTTCCCACAGGCCCTGCGCCGCCGCGTGCAGCCAGGCTTCGTCGTGCCCCTTGCTCCGGGCGAGCAGCGGCTTGACCAGGGGCCCGAGCTGCGGCCGCTTGAGCCCGAGGAAGGGGAAGCGGTTCTTCATGTAGCGGGCCATGGGCTCGGCCTGGGCGGGGTCGCGGTGGGGCTCGAGGGCGGCCCGGACCTGGCGTACGAATTCCGTGGGGGTCATGCTTTAGAGTATTCCGCATGGACAACCCCACCGTCTTCGGCAAGATCATCCGCCGCGAAATCCCCGCCAGCATCGTCTACGAGGACGAGGAGTTCATCGCTTTCAAGGACATCCACCCCCGCTCGAAGGTCCACGTATTGGTGTGCCCCAAGGAGTACATCCCCACCCTGGCCGACTACCCCGACACCGAGGAGGGCGCGCTCAAGCTGGGCAAGCTGATGCTCACCGCCAACCGCATCGCCCGGCAGATGGGCCTCGAGGGCTACTTCATCCGCGTCCACGTGGGCGAGAAGGGCGGCCAGGAGGTGTTCCACGTGCACGTGCACCTGCGGTCGGATGCTTGAGGGGGTCGTACGTCTGATGCGGGTCGGGCGTCCTACGTCGTACGTCGTACGCCAAACGCAAGACGCCAAACGCCAACCGCCAACCGCAAGACGCAAGACGCCCTTTCTTCATCCCCCTTAACAAGGGGGGCTGGGGGGGATAAACCCTCCCCGCGGGCGGGGAGGGACGGGATGGGGGTAACCACAGGC
>NZ_QXDL01000121.1:0-12556 GCF_003574345.1 Calidithermus terrae | reverse complement strand
CCCGTCGCCCAGCGGGCCCCCTTCGACCCCCAGGCCCCCGCGCAGCAGGCCCTGCGCTGGGAGATGAGCGAGGTGCGCCCGGCCATGGTGCTCTTCGAGGGCGGCGACCGCAACCTGTCCTGGCATCCCCGGCGCGACCTGCTCGCCAGCGACCGCTTCGCGCGGGAGTTCGTGCTCGAGGTCGCCGAGGACGGGCGCGGCCAGCTCCGCTTCGGCGACGACGTGCTGGGGCAGGCCCCCACCCCCGGCGTGGCCTTCGAGGCGGTCTACCGCGTGGGCAACGGGCCCGCGGGCAACGTGGGGGCCGAGGCCATCGCCCACCTGCTGCGCCCGCCGGGCTTTCCCGCCAGCAGCGTCCTCCGCGTGCGCAACCCCCTGCCGGCGGCGGGCGGGCTCGAGCCGGAGAGCCCGGAGGCGGTGCGGCAGTACGCGCCCCAGGCCTTCCGCCGCCAGGAGCGGGCGGTCACCGAGGCCGACTACGCCGAGGCCGCCCAGCGCCACCCCGAGGTGCAGAAGGCCGCCGCCACCTTCCGCTGGACCGGGAGCTGGTACACCGTCTTCGTCAGCGTGGACCGCAAGGGGGGCCGCCCGGTGGACGCCGCCTTCGCGGAGGAGCTGCTGGGGCACCTGGGGCGCTTGCGCATGGCGGGCTACGACCTCGAGATCGGCGGCCCCCGCTTCGTGCCGGTGGACCTGGCCCTTGAGGTCTGCGTGGCGGCGGGGCAGTTCCGCTCCGGCGTCGAGGCCGCGCTGGAGGAGGCCTTCAGCACCCGCGAGCTGCCCGGCGGGCCGGCCTTCTTCCACCCCGACCGCTTCAGCTTCGGCGACCCGCTCTACCTCAGCCAGGTCTACCGGCAGGCCCTGGCGGTCCCCGGCGTGGCCTCGGCGGAGGTGCGGCGCTTCCAGCGCTTCGGCAAGACGCCGGCCAGGGAGCTCGAGGAAGGGGTGCTGAGCACGGGGCGGCTCGAGGTGATCCGGCTCGACAACGACCCTAGCCGGCCCGAGTTCGGACGGCTCGAGCTGGCGATGAAGGGAGGCTTATGAAGCTCGACCCCTGCGGCTGCTGCGAGGGCACCCAGACCCTCACCCCCAGCCCCGTCCACAACCCTCCGGGGCTCAGCGCCCTGGCCTACCGGGTGGGCACCCACGCCCGCTTCAAGGCGAGCATGCTGGCGCGGCTGGGCCAGCACGCCCCCCTGCGGGCCCTCACCACCCGCCAGGACGACGACCCCACCCTCGCCCTGCTCGACGCCTGGGCTGCGGTGCTCGACGTGCTGAGCTTCTACCAGGAGCGCATCGCCCAGGAGGGCTACCTGCGCAGCGCCACCGAGCGGCTGAGCGTGCTCGAGCTCGCCCGGGCCATCGGCTACGAGCTGCGCCCCGGCGTCGCGGCCAGCACCTACCTGGCCTTCGAGCTCGAGACCGCCCCCGGCGCCCCCGCCCTCGTGCCCATCCCCGCCGGCACCCGGGTGCAGAGCCTGCCGGGGCCGGGCGAGCAGGCCCAGACCTACGAGACCGTCGAGGCCATCACCGCCCGGCCCCACTGGAACGCGCTCAGGCCGCGCCAAAGCGAGCTGCGCCACCCGGCCTTCGGCGACCGTCACCTCTACCTGCAGGGCACCGCCACCCAGCTCAAGCCGGGCGACCCCATCCTGATCGTGGGCGACGAGCGCCTGACCGGCACCGACACCGAGCGCTGGGAGTTCCGCCGCCTGGGCGAGGTGATCCCCCAGCCCGAGCAGGGCCGCACCCTGCTGCGCTGGCTCGAGCCCCTGGGCAGCCGGGTCCCCCGCGTGAGCCCGCCCGGCAAGGGGCCCAGGGTCTTCGCCCTGCGGCTGCGGGCCGCCCTCTTCGGGCACAACGCGCCGGAGTGGGCCGCGCTGCCGGTCGCGCTGCGCATCGGCGAGCGCAACCCCCAGGACAACAGCTTCGTGGCCGGGGCCTTCGCCTCCAAGCAGAGCCAGTGGGCCGACGCCAAGTTCGCCGCCGGGACCACGGTGCTCCACCTGGACGCGGTCTACGAGCCCGTCAAGGCCGGGAGCTGGGTCGTGCTGGCCCAGCCCGACGACCCGCCCTACGTCGAGCTGTACGCGGTGCGGAAGGTGGGCGAGGAGAGCCTCAGCCGCTACAACGTCTCCGGCAAGAGCACCCGCCTCGAGGTCTCCGGCGAGCACGTCGAGAAGTTCTCGCCCCGCGGGGCCAGCGTCTTCGCCCAGAGCGAGGAATTGCCGCTGGCCGAGCACCCTTTAGACCTCGAGCTGTGGGGCAAGGAGCTCGAGCTCGACTCCCTGGCCCCCGACCTGCTCAAGAACCAGGTGCTCGTCGTCAGCGGCAAGCGGCTGCGCGTCGGTCTGCGCGAGGAGCGCAAGGGCGGGCTCGAGGGCGCGGGCGGCAGCGCGGGGCGGGGCATCCTCCCCGAGGACTCGCTGCTGGTGCTGGCCCCGCCCGAGCCCCTGGGCGACGGGCGCGAGCTCTGGAGCCTGCGCGACGCCTGGGGCTTCGAGGGCACCCTGACCCTGCGGCGCGAGGCCCTGCGGCCGCTCCCCGCCCTGCCCCAGGACGAGGAGGTGAGCGAGGCGGTGCGGCTGGCCGGCTTCCCCGACCTCGCCGACCCCCAGCACAGCCGGCTCGAGCTCCAGGCCCCCCTGGCCTACTGCTACGACCGCACCACGGTGCGCCTGCAGGCCAACGTGGCCCTCGCCACCCACGGCGAGGGCAAGGAGGAGGTGCTGGGCAGCGGCGACGCCACCCGGCCCTTCCAGGCCTTCAGCCTCAAGCAGAGCCCCCTCACCCACGTGGCGGCCAGCACCCCTTCGGGGGCGGTGAGCACGCTCGAGCTGCGCGTGGACGGGGTGCTGTGGGGCGAGGTGCCCTCGCTGTACGGGCGGGGCCCCCGCGAGGAGGTCTTCACCCGCCGCACCGGCGACGACGGCAGGGTGACGCTGCGCTTCGGCGACGGGGTGAGCGGGGCCCGGCTGCCCAGCGGCAGCGAGAACGTGCGGGCTAAGTACCGCGTGGGGATTGGGCTCGCCGGGCGGGTCAGGGCCCGGCAGCTCAGCCTGCTCCTGACCCGGCCCCTGGGGGTCCGGGGCGTGAGCAACCCGCTGGCCCCCAGCGGCGCCCAGGACCCCGAAAGCCGCGACGACGCCCGCCGCAACGCGCCCTTCACGGTGATGACCCTCGAGCGCGTCGTCTCCTTGCAGGACTACGAGGACTTCGCCCGCACCTTCGCCGGGGTGGGCAAGGCCAAGGCCACCGGGCTGCCGATGGGCGAGCGCCCCTTGGTCCACCTCACCATCGCCGGCGCGGCGGGCGCCCCCGTCGAGCCCGGCTCCGAGCTGTTCGAGCGGCTGCGCGGGGCCATCCGGGCCTACGGCGACCCCTACCAGCCCTTCCGCATGCAGTCCTACGAGGCCCTCCCCTTCGCGCTGAGCGCCGAGGTGCGCACCGACCCCCGCTACGAGCGTGAGGCGGTGCTGGAGGAGGTCGAGCAGGCCCTGCTGGAGGCCTTCGCCTTCGAGCGGCGGGCCTTCGCCCAGCGCCTCAGCGCCGGCGAGGTGATCGCCCTGATCCAGGGGGCCCATGGGGTGGTGGCCGTGGACCTCGACGCCCTGCACCTCGCCGGCCAGAGCCCCCGCCTCGAGCCCCACCTGCCCGCCCTGCCGGCCCGCTGGGACGACCCGCTGCGGCCCACCCGGCTCTTCCCGGCCCAACTGCTCACCCTCGAGCCCAAGCACATCGCCTTCACGGAGATGACCCCATGACCGGCCAGGACCTCTACCACCTGCTCCCCGCCCTCTACCGCCTGAAGGACGGCGAGGAGGCGGAGGCGCCCCTGCGGGCGCTGCTGGAGGTGCTGGCCGAGCAGGGGCGGCTGCTGGAGGAGGACATCCGCCGGCTCTACGACAACTGGTTCATCGAGACCGCCCAGGAGTGGGTGGTGCCCTATTTGGGCGACCTGCTGGGCGTGCGCAACCTGCACCCGCTGGGGGGCGAGGTCTTCAGCCTGCGGGCCTACGTGGCCAACACCCTGGCCTACCGCCGCCGCAAGGGCACGGCCAGCGTGCTCGAGCAGCTCGCCCGCGACACCACCGGCTGGCCCGCCCACGCGGTGGAGTTCTTCGCCCGGCTCTCCTCCACCCAGCACCTCGACCACCTGCGCCCCGAGCAGGGCGGCAGCGCCTCGCTGCGCGGGGCCAGCCGGCTGCAGCGGGTGGGCGGCCCCTTCGACCCCCTGGCCCACGGCGCCGAGGCGCGGCGCGTCGCCAGCGGGCGGGGGCGCTACAACATCCCCAACGTGGGGATCTTCCTCTGGCGCTTGCAGGCCTACCCCCTCGAGGCCCCCCAACGCCCCTTCGACCTGCCGCCCCTGACCTTCTGTGCCACCGGCACCGCCCCCCGCGCGGTGGGGCCGGGGCGCTACACCTTCAGCCCGCTGGGCCTCGACGCCCCCCTCTTCAACCCGCCCCAGACCGAGGCCGCCCTCACCCAGCTCGCCCAGGAGGTCAACGTGCCCGCCCCGCTGCGCCGCCGGGCTCTGGCCGACGAGCTGCGGGCGCGGCGGCGGGCGCGGGTGGCGGGCGAGGCGCCGGAAGGGGTCTACTTCGGGGCGAACGCGGCGCTCGAGGTGCTGCTCGAGGGCTCGAGCCGGCCGCTGGAGCCCGAGGAGATCGCGGTCTGCAACCTGGACTGGGACCACCCCGGCTGGAAAGCGCCCCTCACCCAGGCCTTCGCCAGGCCCGACGGCTCGAAGTTCCGCACCCGCGTGGCCGTGGACCCCGAACGGGGACGGCTCTTCACCCTGCTCCCCGACCCCGCCGAGCTGCCCGACCCGCAGTTCCCCTACGCCCCGCAGGAGCCCAAAGCCGTGAGCTACGCCTACGGCTTCAGCGGCGACCTGGGCGGGGGCCCCTACAACCGCCGGGCCTCGCTCGAGGGCCTGCTGCCGCGCGCCGTCGAGTGGCAGGCGGGGGTGAGCCAGGAGATCCCGGCGGTGGCGGGCGAGCCCGTCTTCAAGACCCTGCTCGAGGCGGTGCAGGCCTGGAACAGCGTCCAGGCCCAGCCCAACCCGCCCCAAAACGGCCTGATCTGCCTGATGGACAGCCGCAGCTACGCCGAAAGCCTCACCGGGCCCGACGCCCTGCTGATCCCCGAGGGGCGGCAACTGTTCGTGATCGCCGCCGACTGGCCGGTGGTCGAGGACCTCACCCACCCCCCGCCCCGGCCCAAGTCGCGCCCGCCGGGGCGGCTGGTGGCCGAGGGGCGCCGGCCCCACCTGCGCGGCGGCCTCGAGGTGCGGGGCAGTGCCCCCGCCGCGAGCGCCAACCCCGGCACGCTGCTGCTGGGCGGGCTCTTGCTCGAGGGCGACCTCACCGTGCGGGCGGGCCACCTGGGGGGCCTGCGGCTCGAGCACTGCACGCTGCTGCCGGGCCACCTCCTATGGGTCGAGCCCTCGGCCACCCCGGGCCAGCGCAACGAGCGGCTGGAGGTGGTGCTGCGCAAGAGCATCTGCGGCAGCGTGCTGCTGGGCGAGGCGGTGCGGGGGCTGGAGGTCAGCGACAGCCTGCTCCAGGACCCCCAGGGCAAGTTCGCCATCGCCGACCCCGCCGACTTCGCCCTGCCCGACCCCGCCGACGCCGCGCTCTTCGGCCCGCCCACCCGCCTGGTCCGCAGCACGGTGCTGGGCCGGGTGAGGGTCAAGGAGCTCGAGGCCTCGGAGGTGATCTTCGCCGTGCAGCCCGAAGGCCCCGAGGACGTGGTGCTGCGGGTGGAGCGCCGCCAGAAAGGCTGCGTGCGCTTCAGCTACGTTCCGGAGGGGGCGCGGGTGCCCCGCCGCTACCGCTGCCAGCCCGACCTCGAGCTAGCCCGCCGGCTCGAGGCCGCCGCCGGGGCCTCCCAGGCCGAGAAAGACCGCATCCGGCGCGAGGTGCTCACCTGGCTGCGCCCCAGCTTCAGCAGCCTGCGCTACGGCCAGCCGGCCTACGGGCAACTGGCCCCAAGCTGCCCCGAGGCCATCCGCACGGGGGCCGAGGACGGCTCGGAGATGGGGGCCTTCAGCTTCCTCAAGCAGGCCCAGCGCGAGGCCAACCTGCGCGTCGCCCTGGGGGAGTATCTGCGCTTCGGCCTCGAGGCCGGGCTGTTCTTCGTGACCTGAGTTCAAAGGGAGGCTTATGAAGGGGGACTTCACACGGCTTACGTTCAAGCGCCGCAAACGCTACTCCGGCGTGCGCATGCAGCAGGGGCGGGTGCAGCTCGACGCCGACTGGAACGAGCAGCACGACATCAGCACCTACTTTCACCGCAGCGCGCTCGAGGACAGCCTGGGGCCCGCCGGCGGGCCCCTCGGGGGCGCGGGCTTCGGGCTGAGCGTGGTGGGGAACAACCTGCGGCTGGGCGCGGGCCGCTACTACGTGGGCGGGCTGCTGTGCGAGAACGACGCCGACGTGCTCTACACCGCCCAGCCCGACCTGAACGGCCTGGTGAGCCTGCCGGGCGAGGACGGGCTCTACCTGGCCTACCTCGACGTGTGGGAGCGCCACTTGAGCCACCTCGAAGACCCCGCCCTCACCGACAGCCGGCTCGGCCCCGCCCTGCGCGAGGTGGCCCTGCGCGGCCCCGACACCACCACCCGCACCCGCGTCGTCTGGCAGGCCCGCCTGGCCCGCCTGGACCCCGACCCCGCCGCCGCCCTGAGCTGCCTGGACTGGGCCCCGCCCGCGGGGATGGGCACCGGGCTGCTGGCCGCCCGCGCCGAGCCCAGCCCGACCAGCCAGGACCCCTGCGAGGTGCCCCCCGGCGCGGGCTACCGTGGCCTGGAGAACCAGCTCTACCGGGTGGAGATCCACGTCGGCGGCCCCTTCGCCCAGGCCAGCTTCAAGTGGTCGCGGGAGAACGGCTCGGTGCTCTTCGCCGTGAGCCGTTACGAGTACGACGCCACCAACAGCCGCACCACCGCCCTGCTGGCCCAGACCCCCCGCGACGCCCGGCTGGGCCTGGCGCCGGGGAACTGGGTCGAACTGCTCGACGAGCACGTCAGCCTCAGCCAGCACGACCCCGCCCTGCTGCCCCCGGAAAAGCTCTTCAAGGTCGTGACGGTGGAGGCCCTCGAGGCCGCCGACGGCTCCTCCGCGCTCAAGGTCGTGCTCGACGGGCTGCCCAGCGCCCCCTTCCAGGCCCGCTCCTTGGCCCCCGACTACGCCCTCCTGCGCCCCCTGCTGCGCCGCTGGGACCACGGCGAGGCCAACGGGCCGCTCAGGGACGGCGCGGTGCCGCTCAAGGCGGGCTGGCTCGAGCTCGAGGAGGGCGTGCAGGTCAACTTCCGCCAGCAGGGCAACCCCGCCTTCCAGGCCGGGGACTACTGGGTGGTCCCCGCGCGGGTCGAGACGGGCGACGTGGAGTGGCCCCAGAGCGGCACCCCCGCCGTCCCCGTGCACCAGGAGGCCGAGGGGGCGCGCCACCGCTACGCCCCGCTGGGGCTGCTGCGCCGGCAGGGCGGCACCTGGGGCCTGGCGGGCGACGCCGCCGACTGCCGCTCGGTCTTCCCGCCCCTGACCCGCCTGCTCCAGCTCTACTACGTGGGCGGGGACGGCCAGGAGGCCATGCCCGGCCAGCCGGTGCTCGCGCCGCTTCAGGTGCGCGTCGCCAACGGCGCGGCGGCGGTGGCCGGGGCGCGGGTGCGCTTCCGGGTGCTCGGCGGCGGGGGCACCCTGGGGGTGACGGGCCACGTCCTGACCGACGCCAACGGCCTCGCCCAGACCGCCTGGACCCTGGGCAGCGCCGGGGTCCAGCGGGCGCGGGCCGAATTGCTCGACCCCAAGGGCGACCCCCTGCCCAACCAGATCGTGGACTTCGGCGCCGACCTCAGCGTGGCCGCCAACGTGGCCTACACCCCCGGCTGCGCCGACCTGCAGAACGCCCGCACCGTGCAGGAGGCCCTGGACCTGCTCTGCCGGCGCCCCAGCGGCGGCGGATGCGAGGTGACGGTGGGCGAGGGCGGGGAGTTCGCCACCCTCGAGCAAGCCCTCAAGGCGCTGCTCGAGCGCGGCGAGCGCGACCTCTGCCTCTGCCTGATGGACGGCGAGCACCGCGTCGGGGCGCTCGAGGTGCGGGAGGCGGTCCACCTCAAAATCCGGGGCTGCGGCCGCGGCACGCGGGTGCGGGTGGAGGGCGGGCTGCGCTTCGAGGGCCTGCGGGGCCTGACCCTGCGCGACTTCGAGCTCGAGGTGCTCCCCGACGCCGACAACGGCACCTCGAGGCTCCAGTTCGTGCGCTGCGGCGAGCTGAGCCTGGAGGGCTGCGCCGTCGCGGGGAGCGTCCAGACCGGCGGCGTCAGCGGCAGCCTGCTCTTGGTGGTGGGCCCCGACCGGGTGCGGCTGCGCGACAACGTGCTCGAGGCCCGCACCGAGCGGCGGGCGGAGGTGCTGCTGAAGGTCTTCGAGGGCTTCACGGTGCTCGAGGAGCTCTTCAAGGACCTCTCCCCCGGCCGCTTCCGCCGGGCCGCGCCCAAGGCGGCGGAAGCCGTGAGCGCCCTCCCCTCTCAGGCCAAGACCCAGCTCGCCGCCGCGATCGCCGAGCGGCTCACCCCCTTCAACAAGGTGCTGAGCCTGGGCGAGACCGTGGCCTACACCAAGCTCATCCTCCAGCTCTCCGCCCAGAGCCCCGACCCCAACATCACCGCCGACCACCTCGAGGACATCCGCAAGGCCAGCGTGCGGGCGGTGGCCGGCACCGCGCTGGTCCTGCTCAACCCCGGCGGCGAGACCCTGCCCCAGACCATCCTCACCCTCGACGAGGACGACTTCGTGTTGCTCGAGGCCAACGAGATCACCGGCGCGGTCAGCCTCTACGGCTTCCCCGGCGAGAGCGTCCCCAACGCCGACGCGCTCAAGCGGCTCGAGGCGCTGCTGAAGGAGAACCAGCTCCTGATGCTGGGCCTGATGGGCCACTTCCAGCTCCGCGGCAACCGCCTGACCCGGCTGGCGGTGAGCGAAGCCATGGTGCAGGCCCTGATCCAGGCCACCCAAGACGGCGAAGGTCGCCGGGTGTTCTACAACCTCTTCGGCAGCTGCCTGCTCAGCGACAACCTCTTCGACAGCGGCCGCAGCCTGCTGGTGAGCCAGCACGCCGCGCTGGGCACCAACGTCTTCAGCTTCACCGCCGACCCCCCGCCCCCCACCACCGGCACCGCCGGCCCGCTGCCCCAGCTCGCGGGCACCGCCGTCAGCCGCTCGGCGAGCTACGTGGGCAACCACGGGCGCGGCCAGACCCGCACGCTCTGGCAGGACATCTCCCGCACGCGGCTGCCGGGTGCGGAGCAGGTGCTCAACCTCGAGTTCGAGATCGTGTGAGGGGTCGGTGGTTGATCGCCGGTAGCCGGGTGCTGAACGCGGGTCGGACGTCGTGCGTCGGGCGTCGTACGTCGGGCGTCGTACGTCGGGCGTCGTACGTCCTACGTCGTACGCCAAACGCAAGACGCAAAACGCAAAACGCAAAACGCGAGACGCGAGACGCGAGACGCGAGACGCCTTGTCACCCCCCTTAGCAAGGGGGGCTAGGGGGGATATTCCTTCCCTCCCCGCCCGCGGGGAGGGAAGGGGAGGGGTAAACCACGGGCCACTAGCCACAAGCCTTCCGCTGAAGGCTGATAGCTGACCGCTAGCCTACAGCCCCACCCCCTCCTTTCATGAAAGCCACGCCGGCTGGATTCCCTCACGATCTCGGGTTTAATGGGGCGTGATGTGGAAGCGTATTCTGGCGCTGGGTGTTTTCCTCGTTCTGGCGTTCGCGCAAAGCCCTGTGATGGTTCCCGCTGAGCGCTTCGGGCTCAGCGTGCTGCGGGACAGCTACGCGGTGGTGTTCAAGAGGGAGGGCCTCGAGCTGACCTACGTCGAGGGGATCGGCTGGGCGCCGCCGCTCGAGCCCAGCCTGCCGCCCCCCAGCGAGGACCGGCTGCCCGTCGAGGTGGTCCGGGCGGCGGGGCTGGTGCAGGTGCCCCAGGCCGGCGTGCGCTACTCCGGCTCGAGCGGGCGCGTGCGGCTGGTGTTCGACCTGCCGGAGGGCCTGCCGGTGGAGAGGCGCGAGGCCAGCTACCCGGGGCGCCTGAGCCTCGAGCTGCCCTACTTCCTCCCCGACCTCGAGGCCCTCAAGCTCCCCCCCGACCTCGGCCTGGAGTTCCGCTACCTGCCCCACGGCACCCAGCTCACCCTGCAGGCCCCCGCCGGGCGCCTCTACCGCTACCGGCAGTACGGCCTCGAGGACCCCTGGCGGCTGGTGCTCGACTTCTACTACCTCCAGCCCGAGGCCCGCGAGAGCCTCAGCCGCGGGATCAGCTACCTCGAGCAGTGGGCCTGGACCCCCGAGCCGCTGCGGCTGTACATGATCCAGGCCGCGCCCGGTAGCTGGCGCATGGAGCTGGTGGGGCAGCCCGGCCTGCGCAAGGCCCTCGACCAGATGGCCCCCCGCGCCCTGGCCCTGCTCAACGGCGGCTACTTCGACAACCGCACCGCCACCCCCATCGGGCTGTGGATCCAGGACGGGGTGGCGCTCAACTTCCCCTTCGGCCGCAGCGCCCTGCTGTGGGGCGACGGGCAGATCTTCGGCGGCTTCCCCAAGTTCGGGGCCTGGGTCGAGACCGCCGGCGGGCAGCGCTACCCGGTGGGCGTCAACCTCTGGCGGGCGCGGCTCACCGCCCACACCGCCGTTGGCCCGGTGGGGCGGCCCGGCGAGAACGTGGCCGTGGTCGAGCGCGAGCGGGTCATCGCCACCGTGCCCGCCCCCGCCGAGCTCAAGCCGGGGCAGTGGGGCCTGAGCTTCCCGGCCACCGACCCCCCCGTCGCCCGCACCGGCGAGACCCTCAAGCTCCGCATGAGCCTCGAGCCCCCCGTGCAGTACGCGCTCGAGGCCGGTCCCCTGCTGATCCAATCCGGGCAGAACGTCTTCGACCCCAAGCGCGAGCCCTTCACCGACCCCCGCCCGCTCAACGCCACCGCCCTGCAATCGGCGGTGGCCTGGACCCTCGAGGGCGGCGTGTGGCTGGTGGTCTCCGAGCCCACCACCCCGGTGGTGCTGGCCCGCGCCCTGCAAAGCCTGGGGGTCTGGGGCGCCATCCGCATGGACGGCGGCGGCTCCTCGCAGCTTTACGTGCGCGGCGCCCTGCGCTCGCCGCTCATCGAGTCCCGGCCACGTCCGGTCGTGAACGGGCTGGCGCTCTATCCCAAGTGACCGGGCTGCTTGCAGCGGTCGCCGATGGCGGATAGCCAATAGCTGGGTCGGGCACGCTACCCCCCATGGAGGCCCTTTCGCAAAAGGTCCGTTCAAGCCACCGGGTAGCCCTGCCGGCGCAGGTAGTCCAGGAAACCCTCGAGGTCGGCAGGGGTCAGGATCACGCAGTGGCCGTCGGCCAGCTCGAGCACCACCCCCAACCCCGAGCCTTGGTCCGCATAAGCCTCTACCCGTCCCAGTTCCCGCTCGTTGAACCAGCCCTGGGCCGCGCCCGGCACTCCCAGACCCATCACCCGCCACATCAGCCTGAACTCCCGCACCCCTACCCGCCGGATCGCCGCCCTGGGCCAAGCGCGCCAGCCCAGCAGCCAGCGCACCCACAAGCCCTCGGGACGGGCCAGGTACAGCGTCGAAAGCGGCGCGACCAGGAAAAGCACCGCGCAGCTCAGCACCACCACGAGTCCCAGCGCCGCCGTGGTGCCGTTGCCGCTGCTCGTGGCTAGGAAGAGCGCGGCCAGCAGTAACCCGACCATCACCGAGACCACCCCCGGAAGCCCCTGCCTTCAGGCATGGGGAGGAAGGGGGTGGCGCTCGAAGAGCGCTGGATGCCCGACAAGCCGTGATGATGTAAACTGCCCTCATGGTTGCTGAGGCTATAGGGCACTCCCTTGGGAGCAACGGCTTTTTGCCTGCGACGCAACCTATTTCGCAGCGGGGTCAAACCCGCTGGGGCGATGTAAACCGCCCGTACCTGGGGGAAGCGAGCCGTGTGAGTCTGCATGGTTCTGTCCCCGGAAGCCCCCGGCTTTAGCCGTGGGGTGGTTTACCCAAAGGCCGAAGCCCCCTACACGCCGCCTGGGGAAGAAGAGCATGGCTCGAGGCTAAGAGTGTGCCGAGGTCCTCACCGGCAGCCGGATAACTTTTGTAGCCTGAACCCATGCACCAGCAGTGGGCGGGTCGGCTGGCCTGGAGGCGACGGGCGCAATGGGCACTCCTCGCGCTGGTCGTGCTGCTGCCGCTGGCTTTGTGGGTCCACCCGGCCTGGGGCCTGCTCTCCCTGCTGGCCCTGCTCTACCCCAGCCGCCTCGAGCTCCCCCGCGCCCTGCGGCAGCTCGACGAGCGCTACGGCCTGGCCTACCGCAGCGCCCTGGAAGCCCCGCCCGGCCACCCCTGGCGCGAGCACCTCGAGGCCGCCGCCCGCGCGAGCGTGCGGCAGGCCCAGCCCCCCCGGTTCCCCTGGCTGGCCGCGGGCGCGTACCTCGCCCTGCTCGGCGCCGTCTGGCTCCTGCCCCCGCTCCCGGTCCCGGGCCTCACCCCTGGCCCCGGCCAGCCAGGG
>NZ_QXDL01000120.1:0-12598 GCF_003574345.1 Calidithermus terrae | reverse complement strand
GGGGCGGTCTTGGGCCGGGGGTCGGGGTGGACGAGGGGCATGCCCAGAGCGGCTAGGTCGCGGGCCGTGCCGTACACCGAGAGCACGTCGGCGCGGTTGGGGGTGATCTCGACCTCGATCACCCAGTCCTCGGGCCAGGCCTCGGCCAGCGGCGTGCCGGGGGGCAGGGCGTCGCCGGGGAACTCCATCAGCCCGCCCGCGTACTCGCCCACCGCCAATTCCTTGGCCGACAGGGCCATGCCGTAGGACTCCAGGCCCTGGATCTTGCGCGCGGAGAGCTCGAGGCCCCCCGGCAGCACCGCGCCCGGCAGGGCCAGCGCCACGCCCATGCCCGCCCGGGCGTTGGGCGCCCCGGAGACCACCTGGACCTCCCGCCCGGCGTCGAGCACGAGCCGGCGCACCTCGGCGCCGGGGATGGGCTCCACCGCCAGCACCCTCGCGAAGACGATTTTGGCGTCGGGCTCGGGCAAGTGGTCGATGGCCTCGGTCTCGTGCCCCAGCCCGGCGAGCAATTCCTCCAGCCGCTCGGGGGCGGGTGCTTCGGGCAGGAACTCTTTGAGCCAGCTATAGACGATTCGCATTTGCAACCTCCGGTTGCGCTGAACGCCCGGCGCAAAACGCTAAACGCAGAAGAATCTTCCGGCGCTGGGCGTTCGACGTTTGGCGTTTGACTAGTTTCTGAACTGCCGCAGGAAGGAGAGCCGGTTCTGCTGGTAGAAGTAGCGGATGTCCGGGATGCCGTAGCGCAGCAGGGCCAGCCGCTCGATGCCGAAGCCGAAGGCCCAGCCGGTCATGCCCTCGTAGGCGCGGGGCAGGCCCATCTTCTCGCGGTAGTCGTCAACGGCCTTGAAGACGTTGGGGTGCACCATGCCGCTGCCGCCGAGCTCGAGCCAGCGCCCGCGCTCGGCCCACCACATGGCGAACTGGGCCCCGGGCTCGACGAAGGGGAAGAAGGTGGGCTGGAAGCGGACCTTGGCCTCGGCCCCGAAGAGCCCCCGGGCGAGCTCGGTGATGGCGCCCTTGAGGTCGGCCATGGTGATGTCCGGCCCCACGACCAGGCCCTCGAGCTGGAAGAACATGGCCTCGTGCGAGGCGTCGGTCTGCTCGTAGCGGAACACCCGGCCCGGCACCACGATCTTGAAGGGCGGGGTGTGCTGGATCATGTAGCGCACCTGCATGGGCGAGGTGTGGGTGCGCAGCAGGGCGCCGCCAAGGTCGCCCACGTCCTCGCCGAAGGGCCCGTGGATGGTGAAGCGCTCGGGCTTTTGCAGCCAGAAGGTGTCCTGCATGTCGCGCGCGGGGTGCCACTCGGGCATGTTGACCCCGTCGAAGTTGAAGAACTCGCTCTCGACCTCCGGCCCCTCCACCACGCTGTGGCCCATGCTGCGGAAGATGCCCAGGAGCTCCTGCTGGATCTGGCTGATGAGGTGCAGCCCGCCGCTGGGGAAGGCGTAGCCCGGCAGCGAGACGTCGAGGGCCTCCTTCTCGAGCTGCTCCTGCAGCGCCCGCTCGCGCAGGGCCGCCTCGCGGGCCTCGAGCGCCGCCTCGAGCCGGCCCTTGGCCTCGTTGAGCTGCCGCCCCCGCTCCTTGCGCTCCTCGGGCGAGAGGCTGCCCAGGGTCTTCATCTGTTGGGTCAGCAGGCCGTTCTTGCCCAGGTACTGCACCTTTAGGCTTTGCAGGGCCTCGAGGCCCTGCGCCGCTTCGATCTGCCTGAGTGCTGCGTCTGTGTCCATCGCTCCTCCGTCGGGGCCCCGAGCAGTCTACCGCTCGAAAAGAGGGCGGGCGGCACGAGGCCGCCCGCGAGAGTGCCGTGGCAACTCCCGCAGGCTAGCTAAAAAACCACCCCCAAGCCCACATATTGCCTACGAGCTTAACCCGAGCCGCCCGCTTTCTCAAGGGGCCGCCCCGCCCATGGTCAGATGTCACAGGCCCATTGCCCGCCGCCCGGTAGGCTTAGCGTGTTCTGGGTGCACCGGGACGGGGGCTAAAACTTTACGAATTGCGTCGTCTCACGCCGTCATCTTTCCGTCTAACGAACGCCTGCCGAAGTCGATCTCGAGCCTATGGGGGTGAAGTGGAGCGAACCACTTCGCCCTCGCCCTCTTGTGGGGTCGGGGGCGGTGGCCGGGCGTGGGGCGCGGGTCGGGCGTCGGGTGTGGGTCGGGCGTCGGGTGTGGGTCGTACGTCGTACGTCGTACGCCAAACGCCAAACGCCAAGCGCAAGACGCAAGACGCCTGGTTCCCCCCTTAGCAAGGGGGGTTAGGGGGGATAAGCCCTCCCCGCGCGCCTCCCGCTTCTGCTGAAGGCTTCTACCTCGAGGCCCGCGCCCCGCCCCGGCCGCCGAACTGGGTGCCGGGGCCGACGAGGTAGACCGCGCGCCAGGGGCGGAAGTTGGAGTTCAGGACGTCGGTCTTAACCTCGCCGGAGGCGCTGACCACGGTGCGGGTGATGCGGGTGCGGTAGCCGTCCACGGCCCAGTCCACCTGCTTGACCTGGCCGGGGCGAAGGCTGGCGTCCACGATGTACTGCGCCGGGGGGTGGGGGGTGCGCGAGAGGATGGTGGGCTTGGAGACCGTGACCTTGCGGCCGTCGGGGACGCCGTAGAGCTGCACGGTCATGACACCACCCTTGGCGACGGCCCGCACCAGGAGGGGGCCCGGGGTGTCGTTCTTCATGCGCAGGTTGAGGTAGGGCTGGTATACGGCGGCGTCGTAGCCGACGATGGGGTCGTACCAGCGCACCCGGTAGGCGTGCTGGTTGCGCTCGACCACCGGCAAGCCGGCCTGGTAGAGCGCGCGGAAGGCCGTCGTGGAGACCTGGCAGACCCCGCCCCCCACGCCCTTCACCGTGCGGCCGCCCGAGATCACCAGCGCCTCCTTGAAGCCGTTCTCCGGGCTGATGTCGCCGACCGCCTGGTTGAAGTTGAACTCCTCGCCCGCAGGCACCACGTAGCCGTCGAGGTTGCGGGCGGCGGCGGCCACGTTGGCGACGCGCTCGGCGCTCGAGCCCTTGAAGGAGGTGCTGGCCTCGGCCAGAAGCTGCAGCTCCTCCACCGGCGGCAGGTCGGCGGCCGTGACCCTGGGCGCGGCGGGCACGACCGGGAGGTTGACCCCCGTGCGCCGGGGGTCGAAGAGGACGGCCTCGAGCAGGCTCACCGCGGCCTTGGCGTCGAGCTTCCAGCCCGGCTGTTCGGGCTTGACCACCAGTTGATCGCCCTGCAGCACGTAGCGGGCGTCGGCGGGCTCGCGGTCGAGGGCGCGGGCCACCCGGCGCACCGTGGCCGCGATGGCCGCGCGGTCGGCGGTCACCTGGCCGCCGGAGAAGCTGACCCAGGAGGCCACTTCCCGCGTGGGGACCCCCCGGCTGAAGACCTGCTGGCCGGTGTTGTACACCAGGGTCAGCGGGCGCAGCAGCGCGTTGGCCTGCTCGGCCAGGGGCTGCAGGTCCTCCCGGATGACCTTGGCGGGGAGGTTGACGGTGAGGAGCTCGAGCTCGGTGCGGGTGGGGTCCTGCTCGTAGGCGGCCACGGCCGCGGAGAGGTCGAACTTGAAGCCGGGGCGCTCGGGCTCGACCACGTAGAGCCCGCCCTCGACCACCAGCTTGGCGTCGAGCGGGGGCTGCTTGACGCTGTTGGCGAGGGCCTCGAGCCGCGCGCGCAGCACGCCGAGGTCCACCCTGGCCTTCAGCGGCACGCTCATGCCGTGGCGCAGGGCTTCGAAGCGGTCGCCCAGGCGCCGGGCGAGGTCGCCGGTGCGGCCCACGGCCAGCGCGGCCTCGGCGGTAGCCCGGGGGTCGGGCTGCCAGCCGAGCTCGGAGGCCGTCACCCGCACGGTGCGGGTGTGGGCGCGCACCTGGAGAACGGGGGGCTCGAGGCCGCGGGTGGCCTCGCCGACGCGGGAAGTGGCCTGCTCGAGGGTCAGGCCCCCCACCGGCACGCCCGCCGCCGTCACCCCCGGGTAGATCCGCTGGGCGTGGTACAGCTCGAAACCACCCCAGCCCACCAGCAGCAAGCCCACCACGCCCAGCGCGAACCAGCGAAAGCCTCTCACAGCGCCCCCATCATAGGGAATTCGCGCCTGCCCAAACGTCACCCCGCATGGAATTGCATGAGGAAGCCGTTTTCGCACCCTTCAGGCGGGGCCAAGGCTCCCCGGGAAGGCCGGAAGGGCTCAGATCTCGTCCTTGGCGAGGTCGTTGAAGCGCACGTGCTGGGCGTGGAATTGCAGGTCCACGGTCCCGGTGGGGCCGTTGCGCTGCTTGCCCACGATGATCTCGGCGATGCCCGCCTTCTCGGAGTGGGGGTTGTAGTAGTCGTCGCGGTAGATGAACAGCACCAGGTCGGCGTCTTGCTCGATGGAGTTGTGCACGATGATGTTGTTGGCGATGAAGTTGTGCGGGCCGGGGACCGTGAGGTCGAAGACCTCTTCCTCCCCGGCTGCCTCGACGGACACCACTTTATCCCAGTAAATGTCACTGCCGGCTGTGCGCTCGAGCGCTTGCGACCCCAGGGCCTTCGCCATCCGCAGGGCGCGCTCGCGGCTCAGGTTTTGCTTGAAGAGGGTCGTGCCCGAGTAGGCCGTGCTCAGGGCCCGGTGTAATTCCCGGTGGGAAAGGCCCGAGACCGCCAGGTCGGCCCGCGCGGGGTGTAGCCACAGCTCGAGCGGGATCACGTCCCGGTTGGTGTTTTCCGGGCGGGCCTCCAGGTAAGCCTCGACCTGCGCCAGGGCCTGGCGCTTGTAGCTGCCCACAGCCCCGACCTCGCGCGCGAAGCGCAACAGGCTGGAGCGGCCGCTGACGATGACGTGGAACCGGTCGCGCCCCTTGCCCTTCTGCGGCAGGCGCTTGAGCCGGGAGTTGATCCCCAGGCTCAGCAGCAGGGTTTGCACGTCCAGAGCCAACCGCTCGCTGCTGCTGGCGTAGTAGACGGCGGGGTAGGGGGACTTGCCCTGCCGCAGGAGGACGCAGCCGTCCGTAGACCACAGGTGCCGCAGGAAGCGGGCGATCGCGGGGGCGGGCTGGGTGAACACCTGCTCGGGGACCCGCTTCTCGTGAGAACGCAGGCCCCACACCCCCAGCGCCTCGAGCCACGCCGCGACCGGGTTGCGCCTGCCCCGTCCCAGCCGTTGCGCCGCGCTCAGGTAGACCTGCAACCACCTGCGCTCGGGCTTGATCCTGGGGACGATGGCTTCGCCGAACACCGCTCGAGCCAGCTCGGCTACGGTTTGCGCCAGGTCGGGCTCGCGGGTGGTGTACCGCAGGGCATGACGCGGCAGGGTGCAGCCGTCGCCGGTCAGGTGGCCCAGCAAAGCCAGTTCTTCGTCGCGGAGGCTTTGCTGGCGGGAGGAGGCCAGCTTACGCGGCAGAGCCAGGTAGTCGCCCACGGCCAGCTCGTCCAGCCGCTTCCAGCCTCGCGCGGTGAGGAACTTGTGGTTGGCCGTCGCACGGATGCGGCGTCCGAGCCGGGTGGTGAGGGCGAACACCGGCTTCACGCCGGTGGAGAAGGCCCGGCTCACCCGGGCGGGCTCGAGCTTTTGGGTGGTCTCGTCGAGCGCGAGCACCTCGAAACCGCTCTTCCCGACGAGCTCACGGATGGGCTGCCTCGAGCCGTCGGCCAACTGCACCAGGGTGTCGCCGGTGAGGCAGCCCGATTCCCTGAGGTCGGAGAGCATGGGGCGCTTGTTGGGGCGGGCCTCCACCGCGCGCGAGAGCTGCGAGAGGGCGATGACGGGCACCTCGAGCTCGCGCGCGAGGTTCTTCAGCCCGCGCGAGATCTGCGCGATCTCCTGCTGGCGGTTCTCGCCGGCGTTCTTGCCGTTGTTGGGGCCCGACATGAGCTGGAGGTAGTCGATGACGATGAGCCCGAGCTTCTGCTGCGCCCGCAGGCGGCGCGAGCGCGAGCGCAGCTCCATGAGCGTCATGTCCGGGGTGTCGTCGATCATGATGGGGGCCTCGGAGATGCGCCCGGCCACGTCAACGAGCCTGGAGAAGTCGCGGTCGGTGAGCTGCCCCTGCCGCAGGCGGTTCATGTCGATGCGGGCCTCGGAGCACATCATGCGCGTCACGAGCTGCACGGCCGGCATCTCCAGCGAGAAGATGGCGACGCCCAACCCCTCGCGCAGCGCGACGTTCTGGGCGATGGTGAGGGCGAAGGCGGTCTTGCCCATCGAGGGGCGCGCGGCGATGATGTTCAGCGACCCCGGCCCCAGGCCCCCCAGCATCGAGTCGAGCTCGCGGAAGCCGCAGCGGATGCCCTCGGTCTGGCCCTGGTTCTCGTAGAGCATCTGGATGTGCTCGAAGGTCTCGTGGACCAGGTCGCGCATGCTCTGGAACTCGGTCTTGCCGCCCTGGAGGGAGACCTCGAGCACCCTGCGCCCGGCGCTGTCGAGGATGTCCTCGAGGCTGCCCGCCTCCTCGTAGGCCATGCGCATGGCCTCGCCGGCGGCGTTGATGAGCTTGCGCAGGGTCCACTTCTCCGCGACGATGCGGCCGTAGTAGTCGGCGTAGGCCGCCGTGGGCGTGGTCTCGGAGAGCCCCACGAGGTAGGACAGGCCGCCCACCTCGTCGAGCTCGCCGCGCGTGCGCAACTCGTCGGAGAGCGTCACCAGGTCGATGGGCTCGTTGCGGGCGCGCAGGTGTTCCATGGCTAGCCAGATCTTGCGGTGGCCTTCCTTGTAAAACGCCTCCGCACTCAAGGAGCCCTCGAGCCGGTCCAGGACTTCGCTGTCGAGCAGCACCGAACCCAGCACGCTGGCTTCGGCCTCGAGGTTGTGGGGAGGGATGCGACCTTCCATAAGCGCGGCGCTCCTCGGGATGGACCCGGAGCGGAGCCTAGTCTACCGGCTTGACCGGCTTGCTTTGAAGGCCAAAGTGACCCGGGCGTACTTGCCAAGAAGGAGGCCCTTTGCTATATTGGCTTTCGCTCTGTTGAGCGCGGCTCGACGAGCCACGTTCCACGGTAGCTCAGTCGGTAGAGCGGTCGGCTGTTAACCGATTGGTCGCAGGTTCGAGTCCTGCCCGTGGAGCCAGATCAGCCCGAGGCCAAAGGCCTCGGGCGCGTTTTTACGGCCGCTCCCCGCCCGGCACCCGGTCGGGGCTCGAGCGCGAACGGCGGACCGTGCCGGAGCGCCCACCCGCGTTCCGCGGTGCCGGCTCAGGAGCCCCCGCTCCCCTCCGAATCCGGCTCGACCCGGCGCGCTGAGCCGGGGAGGGAGGCGACGAAAAAAAGCCCCCGGAAGGGGGCTTTTTCGCGGAGTCAGGAAGGGGTCAGTTCAGCTCCTCGCCCCAGGCGTCCTCGAAGAGGGCGCGGGCCTTGTCGAGGCTGATCTCCATGACCTGGGCGATCTCCTCGGCCAGCAGGTGCATGGCGCGGCGGAAGGCCTGGCGGTCGAGGTCGGGGAGGCCCTTCTCGAGGTCCCAGGCGCGGAGCTGACCGGCCAGGGTGGCGATGCGGTGGGGGTCGCCCTCGGCCAGGATCTCGGTGGTCTTGCGGTGGCGGGCGGCCCACTGGCGGGGCAGGGGCAGGCGGCCTTCGCGCAGGAGGTGGAGGATCTGCGGGATCTCGTCGGGGCCCAGCGCCGGGCGCATTCGGGTGGTCTGCGGAGCTTCTACGGGCACATAGGCTTTAGAGCGGGTGCCGGGGAAGTCCACCTGGTAGTAATCGCGTTCGTTGCCCGAAACGGTCCGCTGCGCGATCCCCGATACCACACCTACGCCATAAGGCGGCAGAACAACCTTATCCCCAGGACGATATTCTTTCACCGACGACTCCTTTCGCGAGCACCCAGAGCTGTTCAGGTGCGAGGTTGTGCTTTACCGTGATACCCACGCTACAGGCCGTTCCCCCAAAAAGCAGGCGCGGGCAAGATGACCGGCCCGCACCGAAAGGACTGGGTTGTAAAGCGCGATCGGGGGAACTGGGGTGCTGCAGAGCAGCGACGGCTTGGCGATGACGGATTTGGGAAGAAAAAGTGCCTGTAGGGTGGCCTCGAGCGTTGTCTCACGGTTGTGGGCAAGTCGAGACACCACGGTCACGCCCATAAATATACCATGACAGCCCCCCCTTTGTATGAGAGCCCGGCTCCGGCATCCCGAGAAATGGGGCGAAAAATATGTTCGGAACGGATTTTCGTAGCAATTGCCCTTGGCGGGGCAAGAGGGGTAAAACTGAGAATCTGTAGTTTGGAAAGCAATTGGTTGGAAAAACCGTTTTCAACCGGAAAGGGACAAAAATCCCCCCGAAACCGGGCGATCCGGCCGGCAACTTGTGGGCTCGAGCCGGGGCTGGGCGGGGAGCTAAACCGTCAGGGCAAAGCCCCGCCGCGGGCCGGTGAACTTGCGGGCGGGCCTCGAGCCGCTATATTAGGGCTCGTGCCATCGGGTCGGGTCCACGAAGCGATTAACCTCAGCGTTTTAGGGCTGGGCAGCGCCGCCTACCTGGCGATGAAGGAGTCCGTGGGCGTCGAAGACCCCGTGGCCCTGGCCTTCGCGGCGAGCTACTGCATAGGAACCTTTCTCATCACCCCGGACCTGGACCTGGCCGAGCAGGGCGTGCGGGCCAAGGGCCGCTGGGGCCTGCTGGGGTGGCTGTGGGTCCCCTACGGGCTGATGTTCTCGCACCGGGGCCTCTCCCACACCTGGCTGGTGGGCCCCTTGACGCGCCTGGCGTACCTGGCGCTGCTGGGCACCGCGCTGTTCTGGGCCGGCGACGGCCTGCTGCGCTACCTGGGCGTCTCGCTCAACCTGCAAGGCCGCATCGCCGTCCCGCCCCAGGAAATCCTCTGGGCGGCGGCCATAGGGTACTACGCCTCGCAGTGGCTCCACCTCGTCGCCGACGGCATGTGGCCCGACTTCCCGCGCCGCCCCCGCCGCCTGCGGCGCTAGGAAGCTCCCAGCCGCCTGCGGTCAACCCTGGCCTGTCGAGGGTCTAGGGCCCAGGGCCAAGGCGTTTGGCGTCTGGCGTTTTGCGTACGACGCATGACCCGCGTTCGACGATCGACTTATACTGTTGGCGTGATTAAGTCGCCCGAAAACCCCGCCCGCGACGACTTGCTCTTCGACCTCATCGCCAAGGAGGAGGCCCGCCAGCGCGAGGGCCTCGAGCTCATCGCCAGCGAGAACTTCACCTCCCGTGCCGTGCGCGAGGCCACCGGGAGCGTGCTGACCAATAAGTACGCCGAAGGCTACCCCGGCAAGCGCTACTACGGCGGCTGTGAGGTCATCGACCAGATCGAGCAGCTCGCCATCGACCGCGCGAAGGAGCTCTTCGGGGCGCAGTGGGCCAACGTGCAGCCGCACTCGGGCTCCAGCGCCAACCTCGCCGTGTACTACGCGCTGCTCGAGAAGGGCGACACCGTGCTGGGCATGGCCCTCGACCAGGGCGGCCACCTCACCCACGGCTCGCCGGTCAACTTCTCGGGGCTCAACTACCGCGTCATCGGCTACCCGGTGGACCCCCAGACCGAGTACCTCGACTACGACGCGGTGCGCAAGCTGGCCCTCGAGCACAAGCCCAAGCTGATCATCGCCGGGGCCAGCGCCTACAGCCGCGTCATCGACTTCGAGAAGTTCCGCGCCATCGCCGACGAGGTGGGTGCTTACCTGATGGCCGACATCGCCCACATCGCCGGGCTGGTGGCCGCCGGGCTGCACCCCTCGCCCATGCCCTACGCCCACGTGGTGACCTCCACCACCCACAAGACCCTGCGCGGGCCGCGCTCGGGCCTCATCCTCTCCAACGACCTCGACATCGGCGCCAGGATCGACAAGATGATCTTCCCCGGCACGCAGGGGGGGCCGCTCGAGCACGTCATCGCGGCCAAGGCGGTGGCCTTCTGGGAGGCGCTGCAGCCGTCGTTCAAGGACTACGCCCGCCGGATCATCGAAAACGCCCAGGCCCTCGCCAAGAGCTTCGTCGAGCGCGGCTACCGGGTGGTCTCAGGCGGCACCGACAACCACCTCTTCGTCCTCGACCTGCGCCCGCAGGGCATCAAGGGCAACAAGGCCTCCAACACCCTCGACAAGGTCAACATCACCGTCTCCAAGAGCACCGTGCCCTACGACCCCGAGAAGCCCTGGGTGACCTCGGGCATCCGCATCGGCACCCCGGCCATCACCACCCGCGACTTCACCGCCGAGGAGATGCCCCTCATCGCCGCCTTCATCGACGAGGCCCTCACCCAGGGCCCCAGCGAGGACCTGCGCGAACGGGTGCGGGCCCTGGCCCTGGCCCACCCGATGCCCTGAGAGCCGGCCCCACGAACACCCCTCACCGCCCGGCGGTGAGGGGTGAAACCTTCGCCGGCGTCAGGACCCGGGCTGCTTGCGACGGCCCAGCAGCAGAAAAACGATCCCCACGACCACCGACATCCCGCCGAAGACCTCGAGGAAGGGCACGCGGTAGGTGGCGTCGTTGCTGGGCGGGCTCACCCTGAGCCCGGGGGCCGGGCTGGGGTCGAAGAGCTGGACCCCCAGCACCAGCAGCAGCCCGGCGACGATCAGCACCCACCCGATGCCGCGGTAAAACCATCCCGGTGCCTGCATGTTCACCCCCCGCTACGCCGCGCGGCGGCCCCGGTCACCGAACAGGGCCAGCAGAACCCCGGCCGCCACCGCCACCCCGCCCAGCACGTCGGGAAGCGGGATGCTGCGGGTGCGCTCGGTCTGGACCTCGAGCGGCCCGAAGTCCACGATCTTCTCGCGCTCGGTGAAGGTGATGCGGGGCACGGCCAGGACCGCCAGCCCCACCACGATGAGCACCACTCCGAAGATTCGCATGACCAACCTCCTGTGCTCCTGAGCCTACGCCGGGCCCCTGAACGGGGTCTGGGCCGGGCCTGAAATCTTTCTGAGCCGGGGACACTCCGGCCGCGGGGATCGGGCATCATGGAGGCGTGACGCCCGCGCTCCTCGCCCTGCTGGCTTTGATCGTCGTGCTCGTGCTGGGGGCCGTGCGCCCCGACCTCAACGTGGGGGTGCTGGCGACGGCCGTCGCCTTCGGGCTGGGGATGGGGCTGCTGGGGTTGGGCGTGGCCGAGGTGAGCGCCTTCCTGCCCGCCCAGCTCCTGCTCACGGTGGTGGGCATCGCGCTGCTGTTCGAGCTCGCCCGCTCCAACGGCACCCTCGACCAGATCACGCGGGCCGTGCTGCGGCTGGCCCGGGGCAACAGCCGGGTGCTCCCCCTCGTCTTCTTCCTCCTCACCTTCGCGCTTTCCGCCCTGGGGCCGGGCAACATCGCGGCCACGGCCCTGCTGGCCCCGGTGGCGATGGGCATCGCGGCGCGGGCCGGGATCAACCCCACGCTGATGGCGATCCTGGTCTGCACGGGGGCCAACGCGGGGACCTTCTCCCCGGCGGCCGTCACCGGCGGCATCAACGCCGCGCTGCTGCAGCGGATCGGCCTCGAGGAGCCTGGGCTACCCGTGCGCATCTTCCTGGCGGTGGCCGCCATCCAGTCGGTGACGGCGCTGCTGGCCTATGCCCTCTTCGGGGGCTACCGCGTGGGCCGCCCCGTCGAGGGCGTGAGCGTGGGCCGGGTGGCCCTGAACCCCGCCCAGCGCCTGACGCTGGGGGCCATCGGGCTCTTCGTGCTGGGCGTGATGGTCTTCAACGTCCCGCCCGTGGCCGGGGCCTTCGTGCTGGCGGCGCTGCTGGCCCTGCTCAAGCTGGGCGACCTCGAGCAGTCCATGCGCCAACTCCCCTGGAGCGTGGTGATGCTGATCGGGGGGATCAGCATCCTGATGGGGCTGCTCGAGCGGCTGGGCAGCCTCGAGCTGCTCACCTCCCTGCTGGCACGCTACAGCTCCCCCGACGCCGTGAACGCCCTACTGGCCCTGCTGAGCGGCCTGGCCTCGGTGGGCAGCAGCTCCTCGGGCGTGGTGATGCCGCTGATGGTCCCGCTGGCCCCCGAGTTGCTGGAGAAGCTCGGCGGGGGCGACCTGGTGCGCGCGGTCATCGCCATCGACTTCGGCTCGCACATGGTGGACGTGAGCCCGCTCTCGACCCTGGGCGCTTTGTGCATGGCCGGGCTCCCCGAGGGCGCCGACCGCTCGAGGCTCTTCCGCCAGATGCTGCTGTGGGGCCTCAGCATGGCCTTGGTGGGGGCCCTGCTGGCCTTCGTCTTCCTCGACCTGCCGCAATGAAAACAGCCCGGCTCGAGCCGGGCTTCATCCAGGCATGGCTTCAGACGGTGCGGCGCCCGGTGAACAGGCCGACGATGAAGAGGATCAGGAAGATGAAGAACAGCACCTTGGCGATGGTGGCGGCGGTGCCCGCGATCACGCCGAAGCCCAATACCCCAGCGATAATGGCAATAACCAGGAACAGCAAAGCATTGCTCAACATGACTTTCCTCCTTTCGTACAACTGCCAACAGGGTAAGGAGGGGATTTGAGGGGGGACTGTCGCACGGCTGAGCCGGTGCTGAAGGGGCGAAGCGCCACGCCCGGGGTCTCGAGCCTGTATGCTGCTGGATGAAGGCACTGGATTCTCACGGCACTGCTGCTCGAGGATGATGTCCGATGGCATGGAGGAACCTGACATTCGTGCTGCTGGGGGCGATGGCCCTGCTGGCCTTCCTGCTGACCCGCCCCAGCCCCCAGC
>NZ_QXDL01000012.1:0-38520 GCF_003574345.1 Calidithermus terrae | reverse complement strand
GGCTCGGCGGCGGTGGTGATCGCGGCGGGGGTGGGGCAGAAGCCGGGGGAGACCCGCCTCGAGCTGCTGGGGCGCAACGCGCGGGTCTTCGAGCAGGTGATCCCCGCCGTCCTCGAGGCCGCGCCCGGGGCCGTCCTGCTGATCGCGACCAACCCGGTGGACGTGATGACCCAGGCCGCCACCCGCATCTCGGGCCTGCCTGAGAGCCGGGTGATCGGCTCGGGCACCATCCTCGACACCGCGCGTTTCCGCGCGCTCTTGGGGGAGTGGCTCGAGGTCTCGCCGCAGTCGGTGCACGCCTACGTGCTGGGCGAGCACGGCGACTCGGAGGTGCTGGTGTGGTCGGGGGCGGAGGTGGGCGGGGTGGCGCTGGAGGAGTTCGCCCGCCAGAGCGGGAAGAGCCTGGACGAGGAGGTGCGCCGCCGCATTGACGACGGCGTTCGCCGCGCCGCCTACCGCATCATCGAGGGCAAGGGCTCGACCTACCACGGCATCGGGGCCGGGCTCGCCCGCCTGGTGCGGGCCGTCCTCACCGACGAGCGCTCGGCCTTCACCCTCTCGACCCTCACCCCCGAGGTGGAGGGCGTGAGGGAGGTGGCCCTGTCCCTGCCGCGCATCCTGGGGGCGAGCGGGGTACTCAGGACCCTCGAGCCCCAGCTTTCCCCTTCCGAACGCCAGGCCCTGGGGCACAGCGCCCAAGTCCTCAAGCAGGCGGCGGTGGAGCTGGGGTTTTAAGTCACCCCACGGTGAGCTGGTCAAATAGCCATACGGAGGCAAGTTTCAGCAAAGACTTACGCTCACCGTGGGGGCCCCGACGAACGACAAGCATACCTCGGGGGTGCTTAGGCCCCAGGCCGGTTCACCCCGGGTTACCCGCCACAGGCCACGCGCCCCTAGCCACTGCCCTCCTCAACGCCCCTCCGGCGGCGGCAGCGTGCGGTTATAGCTGATCCGCACGGCCGAAGTGCTGTTCAGGATGGCTTCCTCGTTGTCCAGCAGCCACTTCCTGACCTCGAGCGGCGCGTTCTGCATCAGCCAGCCCTTGGCGGCGGCCCCGCGCCCGATGACCAGGGCGTTGACCCAGTAGCCCAGCGCGCTGCCCTTCATGCCGGAGAGGTTGCCCGGCTTGCGGGCCTCGAGGAAGGCGCTCTGGTAGCGCTGCATCTCCTGGAGGTTGCGGGCGGGGAACTGCCGGGTGGCGTCGTAGAGCTGGATGCCGTCGTAGGCGTAGACGCGGGTCACGCCGGGCGAGTCGGCGAAGGAGAGGCCGGCGAAGTAGGCGTACACGCCCACCGTGATCAGCTCGGCCCGCCCGTCGCCGTCGAGGTCGCGCACCTCCTGGATGCCCCCGTCGCCCCACTCCTCGTACATCAGGTTGCGCAGCCCGCCCTCCTGGGTGAAGAGGTAGTGGGTGAAGCAGCAGTGCGCCCCGCCCGAGTAGTCGGTGAGCAGCAACTCCTTGGGGGCTTTGCCGGTGACCTCGACCAGCGAGGCCTCCAGCCGCCAGCCCCGCACCTCGAGCCGGGTGCGCCCGCTCGAGAGGACCCGCGCCACCTGCCCCCCCTCGCTCTTGCCCTCGATCCGCACGCCGTAGCCGCCCCAGGACAGGGTTTGCAAGGGCTTCTGCGCCAGGCCAAGGGGGGCCAGTGCGGCCAGCGTTGCCAGCATCCAGTGCTTCATGGGGCCATTATCGAGCTTCAGGGGTGCCACCACACCGAGAAGTCAGGGTAGTAGGCCTCCACGATCTCCTGGAACAGGAAGTAGTCCACGATCAGGTGCACCACCAGCACGTAGACCAGCACCCTCGAGCGCTCGAACATGACGCCCTGGGTGAGGGCCAGGAAGAACACGAACAGCGGCCCCCAGCCCTGGAAGGCCATGTCGTAGAGCACCGAGGTGTACACCACCGACTGCGCGAGGTTGGCGCTCCAGAAGGGGAAGAGCGAGCGCAGGAGGGCGAAGCAGGTGTTGACGAAGAACAGCTCGTCCCACACGCCCACCAGGTTGATCCCGGCGAAGAGGGTGAGCAGCGGGCCGCTCGCGGGCTCGGGCGGCAGCTTCCAGTTGAAGGGGACCTCGGGCGAGAGCACCCCGAAGTAGAGCCGGAAGGCGGCCCAGGCCAGCGGGACCGACAGCAGCACGTAGCCAAATTCCACCCAGCTAAAGCGCCGGGGCCACAGGTGAAAGCTGAGCAACCCGGGGTCGCTGCGCCGCAGCAGCAGGGGCGGCAGGGCGATCACCGCCAGGAAGGGGAGGCCCAGCGTGAGGAACTTGACGGGCCGGGTGTCGGTGCTGATGGGGGCCAGCGCCAGCAGCAGGATGCAGCCCAGCAGCACCCCCATGCGCCGCCGGAAGGCCGCGTCGCGGCTTTGCCAGACCGCCCAGGCGCTCAGGCCGAAGGCGACGCTGCCGGGGAGGAAGGCCTCGAGGGGGATCAGCAGCACGGTAGCCGCACAGAAGGTGACGAGGGCGAAGGTTCTCACTCGCACGGCAGTGTATCGCGGGTTGGGGTCGTGTGGAGGGTGCAGGCGGTCGAGCGCTGGGGCGCGGGTCGTGCGTCCTACGCCGAACGCCGAACGCCGAACGCAAGACGCAAAACGCAAGACGCCCTAGGCCCTCGACGAACCACGGGCCCTGGCGCGGTACTTTATGCTTGAATTGGGAATCTTTATTCGGGTAGCATGGGCGCTTGGAGCCGCGTGCGGCCAAAGGTGGTAGGCTGACCGGCTGGAGAGCTGAGGACGCGATGCCAGCACGCACGGACATCAAGAAGATCCTGATCATCGGTTCTGGCCCGATCACCATCGGCCAGGCGGCGGAATTCGACTACTCGGGGACCCAGGCGGTCAAGGCGCTGCGCTCGGTGGGGTACGAGGTGGTGCTCGTCAACTCCAACCCGGCCACCATCATGACCGACCCCGAGCTGGCCGAGGGCACCTACCTCGAGCCCCTCACCGCCGAGTTCCTCGAGAAGGTCATCGCCAAGGAGCAGCCCGACGCCCTGCTGCCCACCCTGGGCGGCCAGACCGCGCTCAACCTGGCGATGCAGCTTTACGAGCAGGGGATCCTCGAGAAGTACGGCGTCGAGCTCATCGGGGCCAACGCGGCGGCCATCAAGAAGGGTGAGGACCGCGAGGAATTCCAGCAGGCCATGCTCAAGATCGGGCTCGACGTGCCGCGCGGCAAGATGGTGCACAGCCTCGAGGAGGGCTTAGAGTTCGCCCGCAGCGTCACGGGCTACCCGGTGGTGGTGCGCCCGAGCTTCACCCTCGGCGGCACCGGGGGCGGCATCGCCGCCGACGAGGCCGAGTTCGTCGAGATCCTGAGCCGGGGGCTCTCGCTCTCGCCCACCCACTCGGCGCTGGTGGAGGAGAGCATCGTGGGGTGGAAGGAGTTCGAGCTCGAGGTCATGCGCGACCACAACGACACCGTGGTCATCATCACCTCCATCGAGAACGTTGACCCCATGGGCGTGCACACCGGCGACTCCATCACCGTCGCCCCCGCGCAGACCCTCTCCGACGTCGAGTACCAGAAGATGCGCGACGCGGCGCAGGCCATCATCCGCGAGATCGGCGTCGAGACGGGCGGCTCGAACATCCAGTTCGCCGTTGACCCCAAGAGCGGGCGCATGATCGTCATCGAGATGAACCCCCGCGTCTCGCGCTCCAGTGCGCTGGCCTCGAAGGCCACCGGCTTCCCCATCGCCAAGATCGCCGCGCTGCTGGCGGTGGGCTACCGCCTCGACGAGCTGCCCAACGACATCACCCAGAAGACCCCCGCCTCCTTCGAGCCCAGCATCGACTACGTGGTGGTCAAGATCCCGCGCTTCGCCTTCGAGAAGTTCAACACCCTGCCCAACACCCACGGCGGCTTCTCCGACCGGCTGGGCACGCAGATGAAGAGCGTGGGGGAGGTCATGGCCATCGGCCGTACCTTCAAGGAGGCCTTCGGCAAGGCGCTGCGCAGCCTCGAGAGCGACGTGCGCGCCGAGTTCGCCCACCTCACCGACGCCGAGCTTTTCGCCAAGCTCTACCCCAGCCCCACGCGAATTTATGCAGTGCTCGAGCTGCTGCGCCGGGGCGTGAGCGTGGAAGACCTCTACCAGGCCACCAAGATCGAGCGCTGGTTCTTGCACCAGTTCGAGGAGGTCGTGCAGGCCGAGCGCGCGCTGGGGAAGGGGGAGTGGCGGCTGGAGGACCGCGAGGACTGGCGCTACGCCAAGGGGCTGGGCCTCTCCGACGCCCGCATCGGCGAGCTGGTGGGCGTCTCGGAGGCGGTGGCCCGCAAGGAGCGCGTGGCGGCGAGCGCGAAGCCGGTGTACAAGACCGTGGACACCTGCGCGGCCGAGTTCGAGGCCTACACGCCCTACCACTACTCGGCCTACGAGCTCGAGGACGAGGTGCGCGCCACCCAGAAGCAGAAGGTGGTGATCCTGGGCTCGGGGCCCATCCGCATCGGGCAGGGCGTCGAGTTCGACTACGCCACCGTCCACGCGGTGTGGGCGCTGCGCGAAGCCGTGATACCGCCTGAGCGGCCCGGCGAGGCCGGGGCACAGGGCTACGAGACCATCATGGTCAACTCCAACCCCGAGACGGTGAGCACCGACTACGACACCGCCGACCGCCTCTACTTCGAGCCCCTGACGCTGGAGGACGTGCTCAACCTCGCCGAGCACGAGCGCCCCGCCGGCGTCATCGCCACGCTGGGCGGCCAGACCCCCCTCAAGCTCGCCAAGAAGCTCGCCGACGCCGGCGTGAGGCTGCTGGGCACCTCCTGGGAGGCCATCAACAAGGCCGAGGACCGCGCCGAGTTCAACGCCCTGTGCGCCGAGCTGGGCATCCCCCAGCCCAAAGGCGCGGTGGCGCGCACCCCCGACGAAGCGCTCAGGCTCGCCGAGCAGATCGGCTACCCGCTGATGGCCCGGCCCTCCTACGTGCTGGGCGGGCGGGCCATGCAGGTGGTGCGCAGCCCCGAGGAGCTGCAGTGGTACCTGAGCGGCATCTACGCCGCCCTCAGCGAGCGCCCCTCGATCCTGCTGGACCAGTACCTCGAGGGCGCCCTCGAGCTCGACGTGGACGCGCTGTGCGACGGGGAGCGGGTGGTGGTGGCGGGCGTCATGGAGCACATCGAGCGGGCCGGGGTGCACTCCGGCGACTCGGCCACCGTGCTGCCGCCCGTCAGCCTCACGCCGGAGCAGCTCGAGACCGTCCGGGCCTACACCCGTAAGCTGGCCCTGGCGGTGGGCGTGCGGGGGCTCATCAACGTGCAGTACGCGCTCAAGGACGGCACCGTCTACATCCTCGAGGCCAACCCCCGCGCCTCGCGCACCGTGCCCTTCGTCTCCAAGGCCATCGGCCACCCGCTGGCGAAGTACGCGGCCCTGATCGCGGTGGGCAAGACCCTCGGCGAATTGGGCTTCACCCAAGACCCCACCCCCGCCTTCTACTCGGTTAAGGAGGTGCTGATCCCCTGGCTGAAGTTCCCCGGCGTGATACCGGTGCTCGGCCCCGAGATGCGCTCGACCGGCGAGAGCATGGGCATCGACCGCGACCCCTACCTGGCCTACTACCGCGCCGAGCTGGGCGTGAACCAGAAGCTGCCGCTTTCCGGGAAAGTGCGGATTATTGATGATGCCGCAGGGACGGCGCGCGCGTCGTCCCTGCGGGCCGAATGGCTGGAGGCGGGCTTCGAGATCTCCGACGGGGATTATGACCTGCTGATCGCCCTGGAACCCCACCCTGAGCTGCGCCGGGCCGTGGAGAGCGGCAAGCCCTTCATCACCACCCTCGAGGGCGCCCGCTGGAGCCTCGAGGCCGTCAGGCGCGCGCGGGAGAGCGGGCTCGAGGTGCGCTCCTTGCAGGACTGGCACCGGGCCTGACACCCGGTTCGGGTAGCCCGTCACCGTTCGGTGACGGGCTACCCGGCCGAAGGGAGTGCTCCGGGTCGCGCCGGGGCGCTACTGCGCCGGCTTGTAGAGGTCCACGCCGCCGGCCTTGTCGAAGTTGGCCTTGAGGAAGGCGGCGTCCACCAATGGCTTGCTGTCGGGGCTGCCGGGCAGGGTGCCGGCGAAGACCTCGAGCGCGTCGAGGTAGCCGTCGCCGTCGGAGTCCTTCATGGCCTTGAGGGCCTCGTAGAGGGCGGCGTTGATGGTGCCCTTGAAGTTGGCGCGCACCAGCTCGCCGAAGGGGTTCCAGGGGGCCCCGCCGTTGGCGTTGACGTGGCAGAACTGGCAGGTGACGCCCGGGCTCAGGTGGAACTGCTGGACCGCCTGCGTGCGGTAGGGCGGGCGGGCGAGGGCGAGGGAGAGGAGGACGGTAGCCGATCCCAGCAGGACCCACGTCAGAATTTTTTTCATGGTGACCTCACTTTACAACGATCTTCCCGCCCATCGAGCTCCCGTGGGCGGTGCAAATGTACTCGTACGTTCCGGGGACGTCGAGGGCGATCTCCGCGGAAGTGGCACCGCTCGCCAGGTTCCCGGTGTCGAAGGCCCCGGGGGCGCTCGCCTTGGTCACGGCGCCGTGCGGGACGTCGTCGCTGTTCTTGAAGCGGACTTTGCTGCCGGCGGTCGCCGTGCAGTCGCTCGGGTTGTAGCTGAAGCTCGGGATGTCGATCACGGCCGGGCAGGGGGTTTGCGCGCCTCCACCGCCCTGTGGGGTGCAGGCCACACCGAGTAGCGCCAATCCCAGCAAGAGCCACGCTTTCATGGAATACCTCCGCCCCGAGCTTAGCACGCCGGCCCCATCCAGGGCTTCAGCCCTTCTTAATCGCCCACCGCGCTCACGTCGCCGCAGGCGATGCTGGGCCCTACGGCTTGAGGGCTGTTGGCGTGCACATTGAAGTAGGTGGTGCCCTTGGGGTAAGCGGCCACCTTGTCGGCGGGGATGAGCGTGTAGGCCACGGCTTTGCCGTCGGCGTCGGCGACGAGGTTGGTGAGGGGGACGATCTTGTTGCCGTTCTGGGCCTTGCAGCTGGCGTCGCCCGCGTCGTTGAAGTGGATGTGGTTGGCGTAGCTCCCCGAGCCCGGCTTGAGCCCCTCGAGCTGCACGAAAGCCCAGTGCTCGCCGCCGGGCAGCGTCACCAGCACCGCGCTGCCCTTGAGCCCCTCGCCGCCCAGGCTGGCGAAGCGGGCCTGGGGTTTCTGCCCCCCTTGGGCCAGCACCGCCAGGCCCACGACCGCCAGGATGCCGATCAGCCATTTTCGCTTCATGGGACACCTCCATCCCCCCATACGCGGGGCGCGGCCGGCCGGATTCAGCGGCAAAAACCGGCGGCCCGAAAGCCGCCGGTCGGTGGGGCCAGGCCTACTCCGAAGAGCTCACCTCGGGGATCTTGAAGCCGTCCTTGTAGGCCTCGAGCAACTGCGCCATCGCCCGGCCGCGGTGGGAGTAGCGGGCCTTCTCCTCCAAAGTCATCTCGGCAAAGGTCTTGCCCGCTTCGGGCACGAAGAACAAAGGGTCATAGCCGAAGCCCTTGTCGCCGCGGGGGGCCTCGAGGATCACGCCCTCGGTCACGCCGCGGAACATCTGCATGAAGCCCTGGGGGTGGGCCACCGCCAGCACCGCCACGAAGCGGGCCGTGCGCTGCTCCATCGGCACGCCCTTCAGGCGCTCGAGCAGGTAGACGTTGCGCTCGAGGTCGCTCTTGCGGCCGCCGAAGCGGGCGGAGTAGACCCCGGGCTCGCCGTCGAGGGCATCGACCTCGAGGCCCGAGTCGTCGGCCAGGGTCAGCAGGCCGGTCTGGCGGCAGGCGAAGGCCGCCTTGAGCATGGCGTTGTCCTCGAAGCTCGCCCCGTCCTCGGGGGGCATCTTGAAGGTGTAGTCGAGCAAGGAGGCGAGCTCCCAGCCCAAGGGCGCGAGCCCTTCGCGCAGCTCGCGGAACTTGCCGGGGTTGTTGGTGGCGACGAGTAGGCGCATAGGGGTAGGGCGGGCGGAGGGCTTGGCGGCCTCCGGGGCCACCTCGAGTGTAGCCGACGACCCGGGGGGCGACAGCTCGACGGTGGGGTGCAGGTGGTCCATGATGTGGTGCCCCAGCAGCCGGCGCACGGCCCGCTCCCACGGCGAGAAGCGCTCGCGCTCGGCAGCGGACATCTCCGCGAGGGTCTTGCCCGCCTCGAGCACGAAGAACAGCGCGTCGTAGCCCACGCCGCCTTCGCCCTTGGGCTTGTGCAGCAGCACGCCCTGCGTCTCGCCGACGTAGGTCTCGGTCTGGCCCTGGGGGTAGGCCAGGGTGAGCACGGTCATGAAGCGGGTCACGCGCTCCTGCGGCGGCAGCCCTTGCAGCTTCTGCAGCAGCACCTTGCGGCGCTCCTCCTCCGAGGAGCCGGGGCCGAATTGCAGCGAGAAGAACACCCGCTGCCCGGCGTGGGTGTACTCGAAGCAGCTCTCGTCGAGCAGGATGGGCAGGCCGCTGAGGTCGGCGAGGTGCGCGGCCACGACGGGCACGCGCTCGGTGAGGTCCTCGCCGGAGGCGTCGGGGTCGGGCAGCAGGCCGGCGTAGCCGCCGATGGGCTCGAGCTGCCACCCCAGCGGGGACAGAAGCTCGCGAAGCTTGGCGAGCTTGGGCTCTTTGTTGGTGGCTACCAGTACGCGCATGGCCGTTTCCTAGGATAGGGGTTTTCGCATCTGCGCGTGCACGGTTTTGATCAATTCGGGCATCTGGCCCAGGCCGGTCTCGAGCATGCGCCGGTAGACAGGCTGCGGCACCGGGCGGCCCTCGCCCCCGCCGTGCACCTCGATGACGTCGCCGTCCTTGGTAGCCACCACCGTCAGGTCGGCCCAGGCGCTCTCGTCCTCGTGGTGGGTGAGGTCGAGGAGGATGCGGTCCTCCCCGAACCAGCCCAGGCTCACGGCGGCGAACTCGCTCAGGGGCCACTCGTCGATCTTGCCCAGCATCACCAGCCGGTCGAGCGCGGCGTAGAGCGCGGCGTAGCCGCCCAGCAGCGAGGCTACGCGGGTGCCCCCGTCGGCCTGGAGCACGTCGGCGTCGATGATCACGGTCTTGTTGGGCAGGAGCGAGAGGTCGAGGGCGGCCCGGAAGGCGCGGCCCATGAAGCGCTGGATCTCGGCGGTGCGGCCCGAGAGCTTGTGGCGCTCGCGCTCCTTGCGCTCCTTGGTCGAGCGCGGCAGCAGGTTGTACTCGGCCATCAGCCAGCCCTCCTTGGCCGAGACGTGCCGCGGAACCCCGTCGGCGAGCGAGACCGTCACCAGCACGCGGGTCAGGCCGAGCTCGACCAATGCCGAGCCCTCGGCGTAGGCGCTGTAGCCGAGCTCGAGCTTGAGCGGGCGCATCTGCAGGGCCTCGCGCCCGTCCTTGCGGGCGCTCTTGGTATCGGGAGGAAGGTTCACGGCAGCCCACAGCATCCTCCCTCGAGGCGCCCCCCGTCAAGCGAGCGCACTTGCCGCTGGGGCCAAAACCGGCTAACATAGCTGTCTGCGGGCCGGTGTAGCTCAGCGGTAGAGCACTCGATTCGTAATCGAGCGGTCGTCGGTTCAAATCCGACCACCGGCTCCAGCCTGGGACGGGGTTCTCACCCCGTCCTTTAGCTTTTACCCAAGCATCCCCAGGCCACGCCAGCACCCCGCCCGGATCTGTTAGCCTTCGCGAAGGCCTACGCGTGGCACCGGACCCAGGCTCCACGCCGGAGGGCTCGCAGCCAGTGGCCTGTGGCTGTGGCTCGTGGTTATCCCCCCCGGCCCTCCGGGTTAGCGTCGAGGGTCGAGGGTCTAGGACGTTTTGCGCCTTGCGTTTTGCGTACGACGTACGGCGTAGGACGCACGACGCCGGGCGCGGCGTTTGGCTATCGGCTATCGACGTCTTCCGGCATCCTACCCCCAACGCCTCACGCCAGAGCCACCGGACGGCCCAGCCGCACGGTAAGCACCGGGATAGGGGCTTTCTCCACCAGGCCCCGCGCCACCGAGCCCAGGTTGGGGTGGCCGAGGCTGCCGCGCTCGTGCGAGCCCACCACGATCAGGTCCCCGGGCCGGATCTCGGCAAGGATCGCCGCCAGGGGGTTACCCCCCAGCAACTGCGCCTCGGCCTCCACGCCCAGGCGGCGGGCCAGGGCCAGGTCGTCCTCGAGCACCCGCCAGCCCATGACGTTCATGGCCTGCTCGACCTCCTCCTCGCCGCGGCCTGGGGAGGCCGAGGGGTATCCGGCGAGGCTGAGGTAGTGGCGCAGGGTGCTGTCCTTGACGAAGAGGAAGCAGGCCTTGGCCCCGAGGTTACGGGCGATCTCCAGGCCCTCCCGCGCGACCTCCTGGCTGTTGGCCCCGATGTGCACGGGGATCAGCACGCGTTGGTAGTCCATTCCGGCCAGCTCCTTCCGCCCTCAGCGTAGGCGGCCCGCCTGAATGGGCTCTGTCCTGAGGCTAAGCGAAGGCTGAGCACGGGCTGAGTTCCGGCTGAGTGCGGCTGAGCCGGGCCTGAGCCTGTATGCTCGAGCCGGGGAGGTGATCGTCCTGAAACGCATTCTGGTCATCGACGACGACGAGGGCATCACCCACTTCCTCCGGGTCGGGCTCACCTACGAGGGCTACGCCGTCGCCACGGCGGCCAGCGGCGAGGAGGGGCTACGGGTGGCGCGCGAGCAGCCGCCCGACCTGGTGGTGCTCGACTGGATGCTGCCCGAGCTCTCGGGCCTCGAGGTCCTGCGGCGGCTCAAGGCCGTCAACGAGAAGCTCCCGGTCATCCTGCTCACCGGCAAGGACGCCCCCGACGACCAGGTGCTGGGCTTCGAGACCGGCGCCGACGACTACGTGCTCAAGCCGGTGCACTTCGAGATCCTGCTGGCGCGCATCCGCGCCCGCATGCGCGACCAGGAGCCCCAGCCCGAGGTGCTCGCCTACGCCGACCTGCGGATGGAGCCGGCCGCGCACACCGCCTTCCGGGGCTCGCGCGAGATCCAGCTCACCGGGCTCGAGTACCGCCTGCTGCAGCTTCTGGTGGAGAACCCCGAGCGGGTGTTCTCCAAGAGCAGCATCCTCGACCGCATCTGGGGTGAGGACTTCTTCGGCGACCCCAACGTGGTGGAGGTCTACGTCAAGCAGTTGCGGCAGAAGCTCGAGGCCGGCGGCGAGCCGCGGCTGATCCAGACCATCCGCGGGGTGGGCTACGTGCTGCGGGCGCTGCCCGCGGAGGCCTAGCGGGGGCGAGCCGTGTCCATCCGCTTGCGCCTGGCCCTGTGGTACGGCACCACCACCGCGCTCATCGTGACGCTGGTGGCGCTGCTGGGCTGGGGGGCCTACGTGCAGGGGCAGTACCGCCTGCTCGACCAGGTGCTGCTGCTGTCGGCCAACCACGTGGCCGCAGGGTGGCGGGCCTCGGGCACCTCCTACGTGCTCGAGGCCGACCTCTCCGAGCTCGAGGTCGCCTTCCGGCTCTACGGCCCCGGCGGCAAGCTCAAGCGCACCTCGCGCCGCGTCCCCGAGCTGCCCCTCATCGACCCCGCCCGCTTCCTCGAGCAGGCGCCCGCCCGGCCGCGCGGGTGGGGCCTCCTCGGCTGGACACCCCCCGGCGTGACCCCCGCGGGCGCGGCCTTCGGCCTGAGCCGGGGCGAGGGCACCCGCTGGCGCACGCTGGTGCAGCGGCTGGAGCGCGAGGGGGAGGTGCTGGGCTACCTCGAGGCCCTCACCCCGCTGGGTAGCCTCGACCGCTCGGTGCGCTCGCTGGGCTTGCTGCTGGTGGGCCTGATCGTGCTGTCGGTGCTGGGGGTGCTGGGCCTGAGCCTGGCCCTGGCGGCCATCGGGCTGCGGCCCATCGACCAGCTCAACCGCGCCGCCCAGCAGATCGCCCGCTCGCGCGACCTCTCGCGCCGGGTGGAGGGCCGCCCCGGCGGCGACGAGCTCTCGCGCCTGGCCGAGACCTTCAACCAGATGCTTTCCAGCCTCCAGGAGGCCGACGGCGCCCAGAAGCGCTTCGTGGCCGACGCCTCCCACGAGCTGCGCGCCCCGCTGGCGACGATCCAGGGCAACCTCGAGCTCCTGCGCCGCTACCCCCAGATGCCCGCCGCCGAGCGGGAGAAGACCCTGCGCATGGCCGAGCGCGAGGCCGTGCGCCTGTCGCGGCTGGTCAACGACCTGCTGACCCTGGCCCGTGGGGACGCGGGCTTGCCGCTGCGCAGGGCCCCCGTCGAGCTGAGGGCCGTGGCGCAGGAGGCGCTCACCGAGGCGCGCTACCTGCTGCGGGGGCAGCGGCTCGAGGCCCCCGGGCTCGAGGGGGCCTGGGTGCTGGGCGACCGCGACCACCTCAAGCAGCTCGTCCTGATCCTGCTCGACAACGCCATCCAGTACACCCCCGAAGGCGGCGAGGTGCGGCTGTCGCTGCGTGCGGAGGGGGAGGAGGCCCGGCTCGCGGTGAGCGACACCGGCATCGGCATCCCGCCCGAGGACCTGCCCCACGTCTTCGAGCGCTTCTACCGTGCCGACCCGGCCCGCAGCCGGAACAAGGGCGGCAGCGGCCTGGGGCTCGCCATCGCCCGCTGGGTCGTCGAGCGGCACGGGGGAGCGGTCACGGTGGAGAGCCAGGTCGGGCGGGGCACCACCGTCGCGGTGCGGCTGCCCCTGCAGGCGCCCGCGCCGCCCGACCGGTAGGGATTGCCGATGGCCGGTCGTCCCAGCATCGCCTGCAAGCCCCCTCGCACGTGCCGGGGGTGGCTATGGGCCGCCGGCGGCCCGCGCAGGAAGCCTGTTGGTATACTCGAGCCACAATTCGCTGCTTCCGCAGCGGGAGCGCGGCCTCCGGCAGCCGCACGGGTGGAGACTGTCAACCGGTCTCCGCCTTTTATGTAGGAGGAAACATGCGTCGAATCGTCCGGCCCTTCATCGACTTCTGGAACAGCGAGGCCCGCAGCGGCTTCATCCTCTTCGCCGCCGCGGTGGTCGCCTTCGCCGTCGCCAACTCGCCGGCCTCGAGCTGGTACTTCGAGCTCAAGCAACTCCCCGTCGGGCTGAACATCGGCGACGCCGGCCTGCAGAAGCCGCTGGCGAGCTGGGTCAAGGACCTCCTGATGGCCTTCTTCTTCTTGCTGGTGGGCCTGGAGATCAAGCGCGAGATCGTGCAGGGCGAGCTCTCCGACCCCCGCCGCTCGATGCTGACCATCCTGGCGGCCCTGGGCGGGATGGTGGTGCCCGCGCTGGTCTACGTGCTGTTCAACGCCGCCGGCGCCGGGCTGGCGGGCTGGGGCGTGCCCATGGCTACCGACATCGCCTTCGCCATCGGGGTGCTTTCGCTGCTGGGCAAGCGGGTTCCGCTGGGGCTCAAGGTCTTCCTCACCGCCTTCGCCATCGTCGATGACCTGGGCGCGGTGCTGGTGATCGCCTTCTTCTACACCCAGGGCCTCGACCTCACCGCCCTGCTGGCCGCGCTCGGCTTCTTCGGCGTCGCCCTGCTGCTGGGGCGGGCCGGGGTCACCAACCTCTTCGCCTACCTGCTGGCGGGGGCGTTCATGTGGTACTTCACGCTCGAGTCCGGCGTGAGCCCCACCGTGGCCGCGGTGCTCCTCGCGCTCGCCGTCCCCCTGCGCCGCGCGGTGGCCCTCCCCGACCTCCGCACCACCCTCGACGAGGCCGCCCGCCGCGACCCCGAGAACCTCGAGGCCGAGATGGACTCGCTCGAGGACACCCTGCGCAACGCCCAGAGCCCGCTGCACCGGCTCGAGCGCACCCTCCACCCCTGGTCGGCCTACTTCATCATGCCGGTCTTCGCCTTCTTCAACGCGGGCGTGAGCGTGGCCGGGGCCGGCTTCGGGGAGGTGGCGACGGGCGCCTCGCTGGGCCTGCTGCTGGGCAAGCCGCTGGGCATCTTCGGCGTCTGCTGGCTGGCCGTGCGCTCCGGCATCGCCGCCCTGCCCGCGGGCGTCACCTGGCCCATGATCCTGGGCGCGGGTTTCCTGGGCGCCATCGGCTTCACCATGTCGCTGTTCGTAGCCACGCTGGCCTTCGAGGGCTCGGCCACGCTGCTGAACCAGGCCAAGATCGGCGTGCTCTCGGCCTCGGTGGTGGCGGCGCTGGTGGGGCTAGGCTTCCTGGCGTGGGCCACGGGGCGGCAGCCCGTGGGCGTCGATGGTCGATAGCCGATAGCCGGGCGTGCGTTGTACGTCGTACGTCGTACGCAAGACGCAAGACGCAAAACGCCAAACGCCGGTCGTACGTCCTACGTCGTACGCCGTACGCCGTACGCAAGACGCCCCTTCTTCACCCCCCTTAACAAGGGGGGTTGGGGGGATACCCCCGCCCCGCGCGCGGGGCGGGGTTTTGCACGGGCCACGGGGCTTCGGCGGGCGGCTGACTGCTTCCCGCTCCCTCACTGCCTGTCCAGCCGGAACCAGAAGAACGAATGCGGCCCCAGCGTGACGAAGTAGGGCAGTTCGCCGATGGGGGGGAAGGGGGTGCCGCCGATCATCTCGACGGGGACTTTGCCGGCCCAGGGGCGCAGGTCGAGCTCGACGGGCTGGGAGAAGCGGGAGAGGTTGTTGACCACCAGCACCTCCTGGTCTTCGTAGCTCAGGACGTAGGCGAGCACCTTCGGGTTTTGGGGGCGCAGGAAGATCATCTCGCCGCGGCCGAACACGCGGTACTGCTTGCGCACGGCCAGGATGCGGCGCATCCAGTTGAGGAAGGAGGTGGGGCTGCGCTCCTGGGCCTCGACGTTGACGCCCTGATAGCCGTAGGGCGGGTCAACGATCACGGGGCTGTAGAGGCGGCTGGCGTCGGCGCGGGAGAAGCCGGCATTGCGGTCGATGCTCCACTGCATGGGGGTGCGCACCGCGTGGCGGTCGCCAAGGTAGATGTTGTCGCCCATGGCGATCTCGTCGCCGTAGTAGAGGATGGGGCTGCCGGGGAGGGTGAAGATCAAGGAATGCACGAGCTCGAGCTGCCGCCGGCCGCCCTCGAGCAAGGGCGCCAGCCGCCGCCTTATGCCCAGGTTCACCTTCATGCGCGGCTCCTTGGCGTACTCGCTGTACATGTAGTCGCGCTCCTCGTCGGTGACCATCTCCAGCGTCAGCTCGTCGTGGTTGCGCAGGAAGATGGCCCACTGGCAGTCCTCGCGGATGGGGGGGAGGCGCCCCACGATCTCCTCGATGGGGCGGCGCTCCTCCCGGCGCAGCGCCATGAAGATGCGCGGCATCAGCGGGAAGTTGAAGCACATGTGGAACTCGGGGTTCTCGGCGGTGCCGAAGTAGTGGATGACGTCCTCGGGCCACTGGTTGGCCTCGGCCAGCAGCAGCCGCCCGGGGAAGTGCTCGTCCACGAAGCGGCGCAGCCTCGCCAGGAAGGCGTGGGTCTCGGGCAGGTTCTCGCAGTTGGTGCCCTCGCGCTCGAAGAGGTAGGGCACGGCGTCTACGCGGAAGCCGTCGAGGCCTAGCTCGAGCCAGAAGCGCACCACGTCGAGCATCTCCTCCTGCACGCGGGGGTTGTCGTAGTTGAGGTCGGGCTGGCTGGAGAAGAAGCGGTGCCAGTAGAACTTGCCCACCCTCGGCTCCCAGGCCCAGTTGGAGTGCTCGGTGTCGATGAAGATGACGCGCGCGTCCTTGTAGCGCTCGGGGGTGTCGCTCCAGACGTAGTAGTCGTGGTAGGGGTTGTCGGGGCCCTTGAGGGCTTCTTGGAACCAGAAGTGGGCGTCGGAGGTGTGGTTGACCACCAAGTCGGCGATCACCCGCAGGCCGCGGGCGTGGGCCTCCTCGAGGAAGCGGCGGAAGTCGTCGAGGGTGCCGTAGTCGGGGTTGACGTTCTTGTAGTCGGCGATGTCGTAGCCGTCGTCGCGCAGGGGGGAGGGGTAGAAGGGCATGAGCCACAAGCAGTCCACCCCCAGCTTCTGCAGGTAGTCCAGGCGGCTGGTGAGCCCGGGGAAGTCCCCGATCCCGTCGGCGTTGGAGTCCTGGAAGCTGCGCACGTGCAGCTCGTAGAACACCGCGTCCTTGAACCACAGTCCGTCGGCAGGTGCGGCCATAGGGCAATTAATGGCACGAAGCCGCGGCATGAGCCAAATCCTCAGCCCTCCCTCAGCCGGGCTTCAGAGGGCTTTCAGGCCGCTTTCAGGGCAGCAACCGTTTCACCTGGCATTAATTCGGCGGAACGAGGGAGCCTTATGGACAACCGCCGTAAGATTGCCATCCTATGCCACACCAGCGCCGGGGGCTCCGGCGTGGTCGCCACCGAGCTGGCGATCGCCCTGGCGGGGCTGGGGCATCAGGTCCACATCGTCGCCACCGAGCGGCCCTTCCGCCTCACCGACGACCGCATGGCCATCGCGGGGGACCACGCCCCGGCTTTGGTGCGCGACCTGGGCGAGAACCCCAAGGGCTGGGGCCACTGGCTGAAGAAGAGCCGCGAGAGCGTGCTGGGCTGGCTCGCCCGCACGGGCCGCAAGTCGGGCCAGGGCACGCTGCACTTCCACCAGATCACCGGGGCCGACTACCCGCTGTTCAAAGAGCCCATGACCATCCTCACCGCCTCCAACGCCCTGGCCCAGGTGGTCGAGCGCCACGGCGTCGAGATCGTCCACGCCCACTACGCCATCCCCCACGCCACCAGCGCCCTGATGGCCCGCAGCATGGGTCTGCCCATCAAGGTCGTGACCACCCTGCACGGCACCGACGTGACGCTGCTGGGCCTCGAGCCCGCCTTCGCCCACACCACCAAGCACGCGGTGCAGGAGTCCGACGCGGTCACGGCCGTCTCGCGCTCGCTCGAGCAGGACACCCGGCGCAACCTGGGCATCGAGCGGCCCATCCACGTGGTGCATAACTGGGTTGACACCGAGCGCTTCCGCCCCAACCCTGACCCCGCCAACCGCCTCAAGTACGCCCAGCCCGAGGAGGCCATCCTGCTGCACGTCTCCAACTTCCGCCCGGTCAAGCGCCCGCAGGACGTCATCCGCGTCTTCTCCGCCGTCGCCCGCGAGCGCCCGGCGCGGCTGCTGATGATCGGCGACGGCCCGGCGCGGCGGGAGTGCCAGGAGCTCGCGCTCGAGCTCGACCTGGCGGGCCGGGTGCAGTTCATCGACTTCACCCCGGCGGTCGAGCGGTTCATGGCGGTGGCCGACGTGTTCTTGCTGCCCTCGGAGGAGGAGTCCTTCGGGCTGGTGGCGCTGGAGGCCATGAGCTGCGGGGTCCCGGTGGTGGCGAGCCGGGCCGGGGGGCTGCCGGAGGTGGTGGTCGAGGGCGAGAGCGGCCACCTCTGCCCGGTGGGCCACACCGAGGCCATGGCCGAGGCCGTGCTCGGCATCCTCGCCGACCCCCAGCGCCGCGCCGAGATGGGGCGGGCGGCCCGCGAGCGGGCGGTGCGTCACTTCCGGCCCGAGCACATCCTGCCGCGCTACCTCGAGGTCTACCAGAGCGCGCTGGAGGGCGAGGAGATCGTGTGGGCCTGATCGTCGTCTCCAACCGCGAGCCCTACAGCCCGGTGCGCGAGGGGCACGAGCTGCACTGGAAGGCGGCGGTGGGGGGCCTCACCGCCGCGCTCGACCCGGTGCTGCGCGAGCGGGGGGGCACCTGGGTCGCCTGGGGCGACGGGGAGCGCGAGATCCGCAGCGTCGAGCTGCCGCCCGGGGAGGGGCGCTACCGCCTCGAGCGCCTGCCTTTGCGCGAGAGCGAGCTGCAGGACTACTACTACGGCTTCTCCAACCGCGCCTTGTGGCCCATGAGCCACTACTTCCTCAACCGGGTGCGCTACCTGGGCCGCTACTGGAAGGCCTACCAGCGGGTCAACCGGCGCTTCGCCGAGGCGGTGCTGCAGGTCCACCGGCCCGGCGACCTGGTGTGGGTGCACGACTACCAGCTCTGCCTGGTGCCCCGCCTGGTGCGCGAGGCGCTGCCCGAGGCCAGGATCGGCTTCTTCTGGCACATCCCCTGGCCCTCGAGCGAGGTCTTCCGCACCCTGCCCTGGGACCACGAGATCCTCGAGGGCATCCTGGGCGCCGACGTGGTGGGGGTTCACGTGCCTGAGTACGCCCGCCACTTCCGCTCGTGCTGCCGCATCGTGCTGGGCTACGACAACGACGGCCACGCCGTGCAGGCCCCCGGGCGCGCGGTGCGGGTGGAGTCCTTCCCCATCGGCGTCGAGGCCAAGGCCTTCGCCGAGCTGGCCTGCTCGAGCGAGGTGCGCCGGGCCGCCGAGGAGCTGCGCCGGCAGGTGGGCACCCCCTTCCTGCTGGGCGTGGACCGGCTGGACTACACCAAGGGCATCCCCGAGCGCCTGGAGGCCTTCGCGGAGTACTTAGGCCGCCACCCCGAGGCCCACGGCAAGGTCACGCTGGTGCAGATCGCGGTGCCCAGCCGCGAGCAGGTCGACGCCTACCGCCAACTGCGCGAGCAGATCGAGCGGCTGGTCGGGCGCATCAACGGCACCTACGGCCAGGCGGGCTGGACCCCGGTGCACTACATCACCCGCGGGCTCGAGCGCCGCGAGCTCGTCGCGCACTACCTGGCCGCCGACGTGATGCTGGTGACCCCGCTGCGCGACGGCCTCAACCTCGTCGCCAAGGAGTTCGCCGCCGTCTCGGAGCGGGGGGTGCTGATCCTCTCCGAGTTCGCCGGGGCCGCCGCCGAGCTGAAGGAGGCGCTGCTGGTCAACCCCTACGACTACGACGGCCTGGCCCGCGCCATCGGCCAGGCCCTGTCCATGCCCGAGGAGGAGCGGCGGCAGCGCCTGGCCGAGCTCAAGGACCGCCTGCACCGCTTCGACCTCTCGGCCTGGACCGAGGGCTTTTTGCACGCGCTGGAGGGGGCGCGATGATCCCGGAGGAGCTGCTGTGCCTGGGGGAGCGGCCCCTGCTGGTGATCTGCGACTACGACGGCACCTTAGCCCCCATCGCCGTGCACCCCAGCCGCGCCTTCCCCCAGCGCGGGGCGGCACAGGCGCTCGAGGCCCTGCAGCGCCACGGCAAGCACCGCCTCGTGGTGCTGACGGGGCGGCGGGCGCAGGAGGTCCACGGCTTCTTGGGGGTGGCCGGCCTGCGGGTGATCGGGCTGCACGGGCTGGAGTGGCCGGGGCGGCCCGAGCAGCCCCGCGACCGCGCGGCCATCCAGCAGATCGTCTCGAGGCTGCCCCAGGTCGAGGGGATGTGGCTGGAGGACAAGGGCTGGACCCTGGCGGTGCACTACCGCGACACCCCCGAGCCCCTGCAGCCCAAGGCCGCCGCGCTGCTGGCGGCCGTGCCCCTGCCGGAGGGCTGGGAGGCGATGCCGGGCAAGAAGGTCTGCGAGTACCGGCCCGTGGGTTACGGCAAGGGCTGGGCGATCGGCCAACTGGCCCTGGAGCACCCCCAGCACCACCCCGTCTTCGTCGGCGACGACCGCACCGACGAGGAGGGCTTCGCCGCCGTGCTGGGCCTGGGCGGCACCGCGGTCAAGGTGGGCGGGGGTGAGAGCCTGGCGCCCTACCGGCTGGGGAACTCGCTCGAGGTCGTCGAGCTGCTCACCCTCTGGGCCCGCGGCTGCGGCTGAGCTCTTCCGCCAACCCGGCCCACGGGCCCGCCGCGGGTGCGACGATGGGGGCGGTTCAAGGTTCTTTTGCGTGAAAAACCACCGCTCGACGCCGTATACTTGCCCCAATGCAAAACCGGGTGCTGACGGTCTGGTTCATCGCGTTGGCGTCAGCGCTGGCCTGGCTCCTGACGCATTGGCTGCGCCCCGATCAACGCTACGAGGTGCCTTGGCTGATGACGGGGGTGACGGCCCTGGCCTCGCTGTACGGCCTGCCGGGGGGCCTGCTCGCCGGCGGGGTGGCGCTGGGGCTCGAGGCCGCCACCGTGGGGGCGTCCGACCTGCCCTGGCTGGGCCTGGTCCTGCTGGTCAGCGCCCTGCTCGGCAACCGCGCGAGGCTGCGCCTGGACGTCGTGCTGCGGCGCCAGTCCCAGACCACCCGCCAGCTCACGCTGCTGGTGGGGGCGCTCGAGGACCTCAGCCACCTCACCACCCGCGAGGCGGTGTTCGCCGCCCTGCCCGAGCTGCTGCAGCGGCAGGGGGAGGGCCACGCCTCGATCTGGGTCCCCAGCGGCGAGGGTTTTCGCCCGGTGGCCTTCTCCGGCACGCCCCACCTGCCCGGCGCCATCGCCCCCACCGGCGTGGTGGGGCGGGCCTACGCCACCGGCCAGACCCAGTACGTCGCCGACGTGCACAAAGACCCCGGCTACATCCCCGCCACCCCCGCCTCCGGCGGCAGCGAGCTGGCCCTGCCGCTGCGCGAGGGCGAGCAGGTGGTGGCGGTGCTCAACCTCGAGCGCCGCGAGCCCTTCCCGGCCGAGGAGCGCCAGGGCCTCGAGCGCTTCGCCCACGCCGTCAGCGCCCAGCTCGCGCGGCTGTCGGAGCGGCTGGAGAGCGAGCTGCTCAACCGGCTGGCGGTGTCGCTGGCCTCCATCCACTCCCCGCGCGCGATCCTCGAGCAGGCCCTGGAGATCCTCATGCCCACCCTGGGGGTGCAGCACGGCGGCATCTTGATGCAGCAGGGCGCGCGCATGGTGCTGCTGGCGTCCAGGGGTACGAGCAGCGTGCAGGCCAGCATCCCCTTCAGCCGCGGCCTGGTCTGGCAGGTCTACCGCAGCGGCCGGCCGGTGTTCATCGAAAGCGCCTCGGCCCACGAGGGCGCGGCCCTGGAGCTGCTGCTCGAGGCGCTGGAGGGCCTGGTGCTCCACCCCGTCCCCCTGCCCGGCGGCGAGCGGCAGCGGGTGGTGCTCTACCTGGGCGACGAGCGCCCGCGGCTGTGGCGGCAGTCCGAGCGCGACCTGCTGCAGACCGCCTGCCGCACCGTGGGCCTGGCTTTGGAGACCGCCCTGATCCGCGAGCGCCTGGAGGGCCTGCTGCACCTGGCCCGCGACACCGTCGAGGCCCCGCCCGCGCAGGTCTACCAGCAGGTGCTCGAGGCGGCCGTGCGGCTGGTGCCGGGGGCCGAGAAGGGCAGCCTGCTGGTGCGCAAGGGCGAGCACTTCTACTTCCAGGCGGTGGTGGGCTTCGACCTCGAGGCCCTCGCCGGCCTGCACTTCAACGAGGCCGACCACCTGCGCTGGTACGGCGAGGACCGCCAGGGCTGGCTGCGCGGCGAGCCGCGCATCGTCACCGCCGAGGAGGTCTCCATCGCCCAGATCAGCCGCAGCACCGCCCCCGACGACACCCTCGAGCGCGTCGCGGCCATGGACCGCATGCAGGCCAACCTGACCCTGCCGATCCCCTACCGGGGGGAGGTGCTGGCCCTGCTCAACCTCGACAACTTCCACGACCCCGCCGCCTTCGACGCCTACTCCAAGGAGGTCGCCCGTTCCTTCAGCACCCCGGTGGCCGCCATCCTGCACGAGGTGCGCAACCGCAACCTGCTCGAGGAGGCCGCCCTCACCGACGCCCTCACCGGCCTGCCCAACCGCCGCGCCTTCGACCGCCGCCTCTCCGAGGAGCTCGAGCGGGCCAAGCGCCACGGCTACCCGCTCTCCCTGCTGGTCATGGACCTGCGCGGCTTCAAGCAGGTCAACGACCGCCTGGGCCACGCCCGCGGCGACGAGGCGCTGGTGCGGGTGGCCCAGGCGCTGCTGCTCGAGCGGCGCAAGAGCGACAGCCTCTTCCGCTGGGGCGGCGACGAGTTCGCGGCCATCCTCCCCCACGCCGACTCGCTCGGCGGCCTCTCGGTGGCCCAGCGCTACGCCAGCCTGGTCGAGACCATCTGCCTCGAGGGGCTGTGCATGGGCCTCAACATCGGCGTGGCGACCTTCCCCGAGGAGGCCAACAGCCAGCAGACGTTGCTCCAGCTCGCCGACAGCCGCATGTACAGGGCCAAGGAGCAGGGGGTGGCGGTGTTGAGGCCGTCGTGAGGGGTGGGGGGTGTCGGGCGCCGGACGCCGGACGCTGATAGCCGATAGCCCATAGCTGGACGCCGGGCGGGGGTCGTGCGTCCTACGTCGTACGTCGTACGTCGTACGCAAAACGCCAAACGCAAAACGCCAAACGCCAAACGCCAAACGCAAAACGCAAGACGCAAAACGCAAGACGCAGGACGCAGGACGCATTGTCACCCCCCTTAGCAAGGGGGGCTGGGGGGGATATTCCCAACACGCCACGGGCCTCCCGCTGAAGGCTGACGGCTGATAGCTGACGGCTTCCCTCCCGGCTGCTGTGCTATCCTTGGGCAACGCAACGCCGATTAAAGCGGGCTCGAGGGGGGGGTCGGGAATGAGGAAGGGTATTTGCGTGCTATTGCTGTTGCTGCTCGGCGGGCTGGCCTGGGGTCAGAAGAGCTATTTCGGCATCCACCCCAACATCGGGACGGGGGTGCTGGGGCTGGGGCTGGAGTACGCCGTGCAGCCGTGGCGCTTCAGCCTGGACTACGCCGCCATCACCGTCACGCTGAGCGACGGCGTGACCACGGTCAACGTCAACGGCCTGGGGCTGGGGGCCGATTACATCAGCCGCATCCCCTTGAGCGAGGACAAGTCCTCGTTCTTCTACTACGGCGCGGGGGTCTTTTTGTCGTACTACTTCACCGACGCGGCCTCGCTGTTCGGCCTGACCCCCAGGGCGCTGGGCGGGGTGGAATTCCTGCTGGCCCAGCCGCAGATCGCCCTCTACCTCGAGCCCCAGTTGGGCTACACCTACTTCCCCAGCGAGGGGATCGGCGGCCTCATCCTGGGGCTGCAATTGGGCATCTACTTCCGCTGAGCGCGGGGGAGGTGCGGGGCGCGGCCCCCGCGGTCATTCCCCCAGCTTGCCCCGGAGGTAGCGCAGGGCCACCGCGTCGAGGTAGGGGCCGCCGGCGTAGCGCTCCTCGAGGTTCTCGATCTCGACCAGCGCCCGCAAGGCCTTCTCGGTGGCCCCGTCCCACTCGCCCGTCGCCGCGCCCGCGTAGTGGCCCAGGCGGGCCAGGTGGCGCTGGAGCCAGGCGATGTCCTCCCGGCCCAGCGGCTCGGGGTCGCGCGGCTTGTCGAAGAGCAGGCGGTGGATCTCCAGCAGGCGGCCGAGCTCGAGGCAGGGGTCGGGGTGGTCGTCCACGCGCAGGTCGATCCAGCGGTCCATCCCGCCGTAGCCCTTGCCCGCCCCCACCACCGTCAGCGACGCCGACTGCCGGCCCCGCCGGTCGCCCCCGGCCCGGTCGGCGGCCAGGAGCGCGGCGCACAGCCGCTCGGGGAAGGGGAGGTCGAGGGCGGCGAAGGTGTCCACCAGCGCGTCGATCACCTCGGGGCCGCTGAGGATGTTGCCCTGCGCCGCGAAGTTCTCCCCTGACTTCCCCCCGGCCCAGCCGTGGCACTCGTTGCCGGTGAAGGAGAGGCTCTCGCCCTTGGCGTTGACCATCCCGAACTGGCGGGTGTGCAGCCCCGGGTCGGTGCGGCGGAAGGTCGCCAGGATCTCCTCCATCCCGGCCTCGGCCTTCATCAGCGCCAGCCCCTGGGGCCCGAACCTGGGGTTGGCGTAAGACTGCGTCGCCACCGCGCCCACGCCGGCCTCGAGCCAGGGCACCACCGCCCCGACCGCCAAGAACTTGCTGGCGACGGCTATCCCAAGGTCGCCGGTCTGCGGGTCGCGGGCCACGAGGGAGAAGGTCGCGATCGGGGTCATGGAATTATCCTACGCCGGATGTCGATGGTCGATAGCCGAACGTGGGTCGTACGTCCTGCGTCGTACGTCGTACGCGAGACGCAAGACGCGGGTCGTACGTCGTACGTCGTACGCAAAACGCAAGACGCCAGACGTATTGTCACCCCCCTTAGTGAGGGGGCCGGGGGGAATATCCCCTCCCCGTGCCAACGGGGAGAGGTGAACCACGAGCCATGGGCCACAAGCTGACGGCGGCCTTAATCCGGCTTCAACCTTCGGCTTTTTGGGTCATTCCGCCTACCCCTATGGCCCCTCGGTGGGTCAGGATGGACGGTGCACGCTAAGTGGCGAGGGCCTGGTCGTGGGCCCTCGGGATGGTGGAGGTCAAGGGGGTAGACATGGGCGGGTTTGGAGAGCAGTTGCGGGAGGCCCGGGCTGCGAAGGGCCTGGGGATCGCGGAGGTGGCGGGGCGGCTCAAGCTGCGGCCCGCGATGGTCGAGGCGCTCGAGGGCGAGGCCTGGGAGCAGCTGCCCGAGCCGGCGCTGGCGCGGGGCTACCTGCGGAACTACGCGCTGGTGCTGGGCTTAGACCCCAAGCCCCTGCTGGCGCTGTGCCCGGGGGCGACGCCGCCGGGCCCGAAGCCCCAGGAAGCCCGCGAGGAAAGCACGATACGGGTGCGGGTGTTGCGGCCCGCGCTGTAGGCGGCTCGGCCGGCTCCCGCCGTGTCCGGGCGGATTGGGCGGGAGCTTACGCCGCCGGCGCCGGGGCGTCCCTAGACTCTAGGGGATGAGAAGCGCCGTTGCGGCACCTTCCGAAGCCGAGCTGGAGGCTCTGCGCCAGGGGGCGGGCCTGGTCCGGCAGGCCGGGGGCCTGCTCGAGGTGCGCGGGGCCGACCGCGCCGACTTCCTGCACAACCAGTGCACCTCCCACGTCAAGGGCCTGCCCCCGGGCGGCTGGCTCGAGACCCTCTTCCTCAACAACCGCGGCCAGGTCGAGTTCTTGGGCGAGGTCTTCCACCTCCCCGAGCGCTTGTGGCTCACCACCGACCGCCCCGCCGAGCTGCGCCAGCGCTTCCTGCGCTACATCATCTTCGACCAGGTCGAAGTCGCCGAGCTGCCGGGCTACGCGCTGCTCGAGCTCGTCGGCCCGCGCGCGGCCGAGGTCTTGCCCGCGCCCGAGGCGGGGCGCTGGGCCGAGCACGAGGGCGGGGTCGTGGCCCGCCACGCCCGCGGCCTGCGGCTGGTCGTGCCCGCCGAGCGGCTCGAGGCCGTCCGCCGGCAGGTGCTGGGCGCGGGCGGGGCGGAGGTGAGCCCCGAGGCCTACGCCCTCTGGCGCGTGGAGCAGGGGCTGGCCGGCGGCCTCGAGGCCCTGGGCGAATTGCCGCAGGAGGTGGGGCTGGAGGCGCGGGTCTCCTACAAGAAGGGCTGCTACTTGGGCCAGGAGATCATGGCCCGGCTCGAGGCCCGCGGCAACACCCGCTACCGCCTGGTGGCCTTGCAGGGGGAGGGGCTCGAGCCCGGGGCCGAGGTGCGGCGCGGGGAGAAGGCGGTGGGCAGGGTGGGCACCGTGGCCCTCTCGCCCCAGGGCGGTCGGCTGGCCTTGGCGCTGCTGCGCAAGGAGGTCGGGGCCGGGGAAGAGGTGCAGGTGGGCGGGTCGGCGGCGCGGGTGCTCGAGCCGCCGCTGCGAGGGGGAAAGCCATGATCACCTACGAGGTCACGGCCACGGTGCGCCCCGACCTTTGCGAGGCCTACGAACGCTACATGCGCGAGCGCCACGTCCCCGACCTGCTCCAGACCGGCGCCTTCGCCGGGGCCAGCTTCAGCCGCTCGGCCCCCGGGCGCTACCGCGTGCGCTACGAGGCCCACGACCGCGCCGCCCTCGACCGCTACCTCGCCCTCCACGCCCCCCGGCTGCGCCAGCACCTCCTCGAGCAGTTCCCCGAGGGCGTCGAGCTCAGCCGCGAGGAGTGGGAGGTGCTGGAGGCGTGGCCCGTGGCCGGCGCCCCCCGCTGACCTCACGCCCCCCACAACCCCACGAGAATCCCGTTCTGGAGCCTGCCGCGGTATCATCGGGTGAGGCTCTGGACAGCCCGTTAAGTATTAGCTATACTGACAGGAGTTGATTATGTTGTTAACAGAAATCATCGGGGTGGGGAGCGAGCTTCTGTACGGCGAGACGGTGGACACCAACACCGCCGAGATCGCGCGTAGCCTGCAGCCCTACGCCGTGGAGGTGCGCCGCACCCTGCGCGTGGCCGACGACCTGGGGGCCCTCACCGCCGAGCTGCGGCAGGCGCTGGGCCACGCCCGGCTGGTGGTGCTCTCCGGCGGGCTGGGCCCCACCCCCGACGACGTGACCCGCGAGGCCGTCGCGGCGGCCTTGGGCGAGGGGCTCGAGCCCGACCCCGAGGTGCTGCGCTGGCTCGAGGGGCTCTTCGCCGCGCGCGGCTGGGCCATGCCCGAGGCCAACCGCAAGCAGGCCATGAAGATCCCCTCCGCCGCCTGGCTGCCCAACCCGCGCGGCACCGCGCCGGGCTGGTGGGTGCGCCGCGACGGCCTCGACCTGGTGGCCCTCCCCGGCCCGCCCGCCGAGTGGCGGCCCATGTGGCAGCAGCTCCTGCCCCAGCTCGGCCTGCCCCGGCGGGCCTACGCGCAGAAGGCCTTCAAGACCTTCGGCCTGGGCGAGTCCAAGATCACCGAGGAGCTGGGCGAGCTCTTCGTGCGGCAGGGCCCGGCCGAGGTGGGCACCTACGCCAAGGCGCACGGCGTGGAGGTGGTCATCCGCGGCGAGCCCGAAGAGGTCGAGCGCCTGGCGCGGCTCATCCGGCCCAAGCTGGGCCCGGCCGTGTGGGGCGAGGACGACGCCACCTTGCCCCAGGTGCTGCTGCACGCGCTCGAGGCCCGCGGCGCCACCCTCGCCACCATCGAGTCGCTCACCGGGGGCCTGCTGGGCGCGCTCGTGACCGAGGTTCCCGGGGCCTCACGGGTCTACCTGGGCGGCGTGGTATCGTACAGCCCGGAGGCCAAGGTGCGCTACGGAGTACCCCGTCAGATCGTCGAGCAGGGCACGGTTTCTGAAAGCTGTGCCGTGGCGATGGCGGAAGCAGTCCGAAATACCCTGGGCGCCACCTACGGCCTGTCCACCACCGGCGTCGCCGGGCCGGACGAGCTCGAGGGCCACCCCGCGGGCACGGTCTTCGTCGGGTTGGCCGGGCCGCAGGGCAGCCGGGCCCGGCGCTACCGCCTCCCCGCGCCCTCCCGCGAGGCGGTGCGCCAGCGGGCGGCCCACGCCGCGCTCTTCCTGCTGGCCGAGGAGTTGCTGGGCCTGGGGCGCCCGCTGCGCGAGGTGAAGGGATGAAGACCCCGCGCCCCGCCGTCACCGCCGTGCGGCCCGAGACCGTGCGGCTGTTCTACGCCATCTTCGTCCCGCCCGAGCTGCGGCCCCCGCTCGAGGAGGCCCAGCGCAGGCTCAAAGGCTTCCGCAACTGGAAGCCCACCCCGCCCGAGCAACTGCACCTCACCCTGATGTTTCTGGGCGAGGTGCCCAGGGGGCGCCTGGACGAGGCCGTGCAGGTGGGGGCGGTGGTGGCCCGCCGGGTCGCGCCCTTCACCCTGCACCTGGGCGGCACCGGCTATTTCCCCCCGGACGGCACCCCCCGGGTCTGGTTCGTCAAGGCGGAGGGGGCGGGCTTAGAGCCCCTCGCCGCCGGCCTGCGGGAAGCCCTCCCCGACCTGGGCGACCCCAAGCCCTTCAAGGCCCACATCACCCTGGCCCGCCGCAAGGGCCCCGCGCCCCGGGTCGGGCCGGTGGTGTTCGACCTCGAGTTCGGGGTGGGGGAGATCACTCTGGTGCAGTCCGAACTCTCCAAACAGGGTTCGCGTTACCGCGTGCTGCAACGCTTCGAACTGAAAGGACGTGAGGAATGACTATGGACAAGGACAAACAGAAGGCGCTCGACACCGCGCTCAAGAACATCGAGAAGCAGTTCGGCAAGGGCGCGGTGATGCGCCTGGGCGAATCCAGCCGCCAGCACGTGGACGTGATCCCCACCGGCAGCATGGGCCTCGACCTCGCCCTCGGCGTGGGCGGCATCCCGCGCGGGCGCATCATCGAGATCTACGGCCCCGAGTCGGGCGGCAAGACCACGCTCTCGCTGTCCATCGTGGCCCAGGCCCAGCGCAACGGCGGCGTGGCGGCCTTCGTCGACGCCGAGCACGCCCTCGACCCCACCTACGCCCGCAGCCTCGGCGTCAACGTCGATGACCTGCTGGTCTCGCAGCCCGACACCGGCGAGCAGGCGCTCGAGATCGTCGAACTCCTCACCCGCTCGGGCGCCGTTGACGTGATCGTCGTTGACTCCGTCGCCGCCCTCACCCCCCAGGCCGAGATCGAGGGCCAGATGGGCGACGCCTTCGTGGGCCTGCAGGCGCGCATGATGAGCCAGGCCATGCGCAAGCTCACCGCCGCGCTGTCGAAGAGCAACACCGCCGCCATCTTCATCAACCAGATCCGCGAGAAGGTGGGCGTGATGTACGGCAACCCCGAGACCACCCCGGGCGGCCGGGCGCTGAAGTTCTACGCCTCCGTGCGCCTCGACGTGCGCCGCCAGGGCCAGCCCATCAAGGTCGGCAACGACGCGGTGGGCAACCGGGTGCGGGTTAAGGTAACCAAGAACAAAGTGGCCCCGCCCTTCCGTGAAGCCGAGATCGAGCTTTACTATGGAAAGGGGATTGACCCCCTGGCCGATCTGGTCACGGTGGCGGTGGCTGCCGAGGTGATTCAGAAGTCGGGTTCCTGGTTGTCTTATGGCGAAGTCCGTCTGGGACAGGGCAAAGAGAAGGCCGCCGAGTACCTCAAGGGCGACCCCAAAATGGCTCAGGAAATCCGCGAGAAGGTGCTCGCCCAGTCCAGCAACCTGCCGCTCAACCTGGCGGGTGGCGACGAGGAAGAGACAACCTCCACCCCAGTCCCCGCCGAAGCCGAAGCCTAGTAGCCGGGTAACCCTGCCTGAGAACGCTGAGGTTTAGATTGAAGCATTTGCCAAGCCTGGATTGATCAATCTGATCCAACCGTGCCGCTCAGGTCGGGGCGAGGGTTCCCCAACCTGACGCCATGACTGCCCGCTACTCACCCCCGCGTTCACCCCGTCCCCTGGATGCGCTCCGGCGCACCTGGGGGATTTTTCGTGAGTGGACGGGCCTGAACCTGGTTCTCAGGCTGTTCTGGCGCGGGCTCGAGGAGGCCACGCCGCCCCTCGCCCGCCCCGCCCGCCGCGGGCTTCTAAGGCCGCGGCGGCACACCCGCTGGCGCTTCCTGGAGGAGGTTGGTAATGACCCCATTGGACATTGTGCTGTTGATGATCGTGGTGGTGCTGCTGGCAGCGGTGGTGCTGCTGTGGCAGCGTGGCAATCGGATGGCCGAGCTCGACAAGAGCGCGCTCGAGGCCGCCCGGCAGGAGGCCCAGGTCATGCTGGACGCGGCCCGCAAGGACGCCCAGACCACCCTGGAGACCGCGCGCTCGCAGGCGCAGGCCCTGCTGGAGAACGCCCGCGCCCAGGCCCGCGAGCTCACCGCCACCGCCCAGAACGAGGCCCGCTCCACCCGTGAGACGGCCCAGGCCGAGGCCGAGCGCATCCGCACCGACGCCGAGAACCGGGTGCGCACCCGCATGGCCGAGGAGCGCGAGCGCCTGCAGACGGCCCTGGCCGCCGAGCGCGAGTCGCTGAAGCTCGAGCGCGAGCGGTTGCAGTCCGACCTCACGGCGGTGCGGGCCGAGCGCGAGGAGCTCAAGCGCGAGACCGAGCGGCTGGCCCGCCGCGGCGAACAGCTCGACGCCCGCGCCGCCCGCCTCGACGAGCAGGAGGAGAAGCTCGACGCCCACGAGAAGGCGCTCTACGAGCGCGAGGCCGAGCTCGCCGCCCGCGAGCGCCACATCGACCTCAAGCTGCAGGAGGTCGCGGGCATGAGCCAGGAGGAAGCCCGCAGCCTGCTGCTCACCCGCCTCGAGGCCGAGCTCGAGGAGGAGCGCGCCCACCGGGTGCGCGCCAGCCTGGAGAAGGCCCGGCTCGAGGTCAAGCGCGAGGCCCAGAAGCTCTTGGCCCAGGCCATGCAGCGCCAGGCCTCCGAGACCGCCGCGGCGCTGGCGGTGTCGGTGGTGCCCATCCCCTCCGACGCCATGAAGGGCCGCATCATCGGGCGCGAGGGCCGCAACATCCGCACCTTCGAGGCCCTCACCGGCGTGGACCTCATCATCGACGACACCCCCGAGGCGGTGCTGCTGTCCAGCTTCAACCCCGTGCGCCGCGAGATCGCCAAGATGGCCCTCGAGCAGCTCGTCAGCGATGGCCGCATCCACCCCAGCCGCATCGAGGAGGTGGTGGAGAAGGCCAAGAACGAGATGAAGACCTACATCTACGAGCGCGGGGAGGAGGCCGCGCTCGAGGCGGGCGTGGTCGGGCTCAAGCCGGGGCTGGTGCAACTGCTCGGCCGCCTGCACTTCCGCAGCTCCTACGGCCAGAACGTGCTCAAGCACTCCGTGCAGGTCGCCCACCTCACCGGCATCATGGCCGCCGAGCTCGGCCTCGACGTGACCCTCGCCCGCCGCGCGGGCCTGATGCACGACATCGGCAAGTCTGTGGACCGCGAGATCGAGGGCACCCACGTCGAGATCGGCATCACCCTGGCCTCGCGCTTCGGCGAGCCCAAGGAGGTCATCGACGCCATCGCCCACCACCACGACCCCGAGAACGGCGAGACCCTCTACTCGGTGCTCGCCGCCGCCGCCGACGCCATCAGCGCCGCCCGCCCCGGCGCCCGCCGCGAGAGCCTGGAGGAGTACATCCAGCGCCTGGAGCAGCTCGAGCGCATCGCCATGAGCTTCCCCGGCGTGGACCAGGCCTTCGCCGTGCAGGCCGGGCGCGAGGTGCGCGTCATCGTCAAGCCCGACAAGATCACCGACACCAAGGCCACCCTGCTCGCGCGGGAGATCGCCGGCCGCATCGAGCGCGACATGAACTACCCCGGGCAGGTGCAGGTGACGGTGGTGCGGGAGAGCCGGGCGGTGGAGTTCGCGAAGTAGGCATACGCCGAAGCGGGTCCTACGTCGTACGTCGTGCGCAAGACGCGAAACGCACAACGTAAAACGTAAAACGCAAGGCGCCTAAAACCTCCAATGGGGTCTTGCCTCCGGCAGCTATCAACCATCGACGTTCGTTGAAGAGGCCTGAACCCGTCAAATGTACGGCGCTCCCCAATCCCTATAGAATGGGGCGATATGGCTGGACTCTTCTCCTTGGGCGGACAGGACATTGGCATTGACCTCGGCACCGCGTCGGTGCTGATTTACGTGCGGGGCAAAGGCATCGTCCTGCGGGAACCCTCGGTCATCGCGGTGGTGCAGGGCAGCAAGGAAGTCAAGGCGGTGGGGGCGGAGGCCTACCGCATGCTCGGCCGCACGCCGGGCAACATCGTCGCGGCGCGGCCGCTCAAGGACGGGGTGATCGCCGACTACACCCTGACGGAGAAGATGCTCAAGCTCTTCCTGGCGAAAGTGCTCACCGGGCCGCGCTTCTCCCGGCCGCAGGTGATGGTGGGCGTGCCCTCCGGCGTCACCGAGGTCGAGCGGCGCGCGGTGGTGCAGGCCATCGTGGAGGCCGGGGCCAAGCGGGCCTTCCTGATCGATGAACCGCTGGCGGCGGCTATCGGGGCGGGGATCAAGATCGCCGAGCCCACCGGCAGCATGGTCGTGGACATCGGCGGCGGCTCTTCCGACATCGCCGTCATCAGCCTGGGGGGCATCGTGCACTCGACGAGCCTGCGGGTCGCGGGCAACGAGTTCGACGAGGCGATCATCCGCCACATCCGCAACAAGTACAACCTGCTCATCGGCGAGCGCACCGCCGAGGACCTCAAGATCAAGATCGGCGCGGCCAAGCTCATGCCCGAGGACGAGCGCCTGGTGGCCGAGGTGCGCGGGCGCGACCTGATCACGGGGCTGCCCAAGACCATCGAAGTCGCCGACCAGGACATCGTGGACGCGCTGCAGGAGCCGTTGGACAAGATCGTGCAGGGCGTGAAGGGCATCCTCGAGACCACCCCCCCCGAGCTCGTCTCCGACATCATCGACCGCGGCATCCTGCTCTCGGGCGGCGGCTCGCTGCTCAAGAACTTCGACCTGCTGCTGCAGGACGCCACCGGCGTGCCCGTGGTGGTGGCCGAGAACGCGGTGGAGGCGGTGGCGGTGGGCACGGGCAAGGCGCTGGACATGCTGCACGTGCTCAAGGACGCGCTGGTCTCCTCCGACAACGTGCTCCGGCGCTGAGCCGGACGCCCGAGCATGCGCCTGTCGGACGTTGCCCAAGCGATTCAGGGGCGGCTCGAGGGGCCCGACCTCGAGGTCTCGCGCCTCGCGCCCCCCGAGACGGCCCGGCCCGGCGAGCTCGTCGCCGTGCGGGAGCCCAAATTCCTGCCCCAGGCCCTACAGAGCGGGGCCGCATTGGTCCTGCCCGACGGCCTGCCGCTGCCGGAGGCCCGCAGCGCCGTGCGGGTCGCCTCCTTGGGCGCGGCCTGGCCCCGGCTGCTGGCCCTGTTCGAGCCGGCGGAGCCCTGGGCCGGGCCCGGCGTCCACCCGACCGCGCTCGTCGAGGCGGGGGTGGCCCTCGACGCGGTCAAAGACCTGCTGGGCCACGCCTCCATCAGCACCACCCAGATCTACCTGCACGCCACCGCCGGCCGCCTGGCCGAGGCCGCGCGCAAGCTGCCGCGCCTGCCGTAGTCCCCGCGACCCCGTGACCCAACGGTCTGACGGCCCGACGTCCCCCGGGGTTGAGGGCCGACACCGCTATATATGGTAGAGATGAGAGAGGCACTGCTCGACCTTATGGCGGCGCTCGGCCTCAGGCAGCGTGACCTGGCCCACCTGGCCGGGGTCAGCGAGCCCACGCTGTCCAAGGCCTTCGCCAGCGACCAAGCGTTTGCTGATTTTTTTCGCCGGAACCCGGAGGCGGCCCAGACGCTGCTGAATCTGTCCGACCCCGACGTGCAGTGGGCGCTGCTGCAGGAGCAGGCCCGGCGCCACCTCGCGCGCTGCCTGGCCCGCTGGCTCGACGTGCACTCCACGGTAGCGCGCGACCTGGCCGAGGAGCTGGTGCGGCAGTACCGGGTGCGCGTGCCCCGCTGGGACGACCCCCACCCCGACGCCAGGCCCCGCTAGGCCGCCCCGGCTGGGTCAGCCGCCCGGGGTGCGCCCCGACGCCTCCAGGTAGCGCTCGAGGGCCTCCACGATCCACCGCTACTCTTTCAGCATGCGGGAGAACAGCTTCTTCCAGTTGGCGAGCACGGGCTTGTCGATGGGGGGTGGGGTCCGGGCAAGCAGCCGGTTCTTAAACCCTTTCGCCAGGGTGACCTTCCAGCCGGGGTCGAGCGCGACCCCCTTGCGCCCGGCGAAGCCCTGGACCTGAGCGACCAGTGGACGGGCTGGATCGTAGTGGTCGGCGAACAGCTCGTCGACCTCGCGGAACAGCTTGTTCAGCAGCGGCTCAAGCACGCTGAAGGGGATCAGATCCTCCAGCTCGGCGTCCTGCACCTGGGCGAAGTCGCCCACTGCGATCAGCCGCTCGGGGCTGGGCTTGTACAGCTCGGCGGCGAGGCTGGCCTGCATGGCCCGGCCTGCGTCGTCGCTGTCGAGCACCACCGGCGGCAGCTCCCCCTCGCGGCCGGTCAGCAAGCTCGAGAGCGGCTTTACCCCCTTGGTCCCCCCCGAGGGGACGAAGACGATCTCCAGCGGGGGGGCGATCTGCTTCTCCCGGATCAGCCAGTTTTTGATGGCGTTGAGGTAGATCTGGTCGGAGACCCCCTCGACGATCACCGGCAGACAGCCCTGCAACAGGGTATCGGAGACGCTGAGGCCGAGCGCGGCGTGGACAGCGTAGACTGAGCGTTGGTGGCTGCCTGGGCTCTCCGCAGCGCGCAGGTTTTCCGAGGCCACGGTGAATCCGTTATCGTCCACGTAGACCACCCTAACCCGGTCGATGTGGTTGGTGTCCACCAGGAAGGGGGACTGGGTGGTGTGGATGACCTGGTTGGTCTTGGAGAGGTTGGCGAAGAACTGGGCTAGGTCGCGCTGGGCGAGGGGGTGGAGGGAGTGCCCAGCCTCGTCAAGGAGCAGGATAGCACCCGCATGGGCCTCCTCGCTCTCCACCAGGAACACCAGGTAGAAGCTCAGGAACCACTGCAACCCGGCGCTGCGGTTCTCCAGCTCGATGGGCTCGGGGCGGGAGGGCTCGGAGGCGAAGATGCGGAAGTAGTTGCCGTCGGCCCGGAAGTCGAAGCTGTACTCGCCCTGCTTCCACCACTCGCGGAACTCGCGCGAGAGCCGGCTCTGGGCCGAGTGGAGCAGGGCCTGCCGCTCAGTCTTCTTCCTGGCGGCCTCGGCGATCTGCTCCTCGCTGACCTGCTGGACCACCTGACCGTAGTGGTTAACCACCTGGACAGGCTCCTTCCCCATCTCCATGATCTCCTTCGGGTCAAGGCCCACGTACTTGAAAAGCACCCGCAACGTGCGGGCCTTGGCCTCGGCGACACCGGTGAGGTCGGTACGCTGCATGTTCTCCAAGGCGTGGGGGAGGTAGATCTCGGAGTCGAGGTTGCCGTAGTTGGAGTAGTACACGAACTTGGGGATCGCCTTGAGCACGACCTCCTTCACGCCTGGGACCAGATGGGGCGCGACGAAGTAGCGCTCCAGGCGCTCGATCTCAGACCGCACCGCCTCCAACGCAGCCTGGAAGGCGGACGGCTTGGACAGGTTCAAGGTCATGAGGGTGTGCTTTTTCAACTCGTCCAGCTGCTCCCTCGAGAAGGAGGTCTCGGGCGTGGGGTACTTCTCGAGGATCTGCTCGAGTCTTTCCTCCACTGCCGCCTTGGCCTCCTCGAGCTCCGGGGTGGCGGCCTCAGCCCGCACCCGGGCCAAATTGTCGGTCACCACCTTGTGGAAATTGCTCGAGCGGATCGCAGCGGCTGGCGTAGCATTCAGGAACTCGACGCCGACGTCGCCCGCGAAGGTCTTCGACAGCCTGACCCGCAGAGGCTGGTCGGTCGCGATCAAGCATTTTTCGGCCACCGCCTTGGTGGCCTCCTCGGAGAGCTCGAAGTCGGCCTCGATGAAGGTGATCTTCCCTGGCTCGCTGCGTGCGGTGGAGTACAGACGGCGAGGCAGGTCAGCCAGCAGGTTGATTTCGCCGCCCTTGGCCGGGTTGAGCTTCCACAGCGCCAGCAGCAGGTTGGACTTGCCCGCCTCGTTCACCCCCACCAGGGTGGTCACGTCGTCGCAGGTGATCCAGCCGCTGTCCTCGATCGAGCGGAACTGCCGCACGCGAAATTGGAGCAACGCCATATGCCGTCAGTGTACCAATTCCAATACCCCGGCTGAGGCAGGCCCCAGCTCGGCCTCACCACAGCAACGGCCCCAGCGTCGCAGCAGCAAACCAGGCCCCACACAGGCATGATGCTGCCCCACCAAGGCGCAGAACCACGCTGAGGCGCGGCATCTGCCGCGAAAGTCGCCACGCCCCCCGAAACAGGTCCCCCCAGCACCAGGCGTACACCCATACGGCCAGCGGGCCCACCAGCGCCGCCCAGGCCAACGAGCGCTCGGCGCCGCCGCCCCAGGCCAGCACCAACCCTCCGCCCAGCGCGGCCATGATACCGGCGGTACCCACCGCGACGCGCCAGGCGGCCATCCCCAGCCCGCGGGCCAGCTTAGCGGCCCGGTCCAGGAGGCCGCCAGGGGTGCTGAGCACGAGGGCCAAGCCCCCCAAGGCCATGCCTATCCCCAGACTCGCGAGCAACACCACCGGGTTGACCAACTCCCACAACGCGACCAGCGCCCGGCCGCGACCGTAGTGGGCCAGCACCCAGGCCAGCGGGATGAGTAGGGGGGTCAGGGGTGCGGGGGAGCCCGCGCGGAGCCGACGCCCACCCCGCCGCAGCTCCCGCCACACCGCGGCAAGTGCTGCGCTGAAGCCACGGCGCAGCCCACTCAGGGCCACGGCTGCGGCCGTCCGGGCCACCGCCCAGACCAGCTGAGCCGCACCCCGAACCCTACGCAAGGCATGATCGACCTGCCGCATACCCCCAGTGTAGCGGGAGGCGGCCGGACTCCGGGTCCGACCCCCAGATCCAAGAGGGGGCGGGGGCCTTGGGCCCCCGCCGTCCCTTCGCCGTGCCTCAGGCGGCCTCTTCCACCCCGAGCCCGCCCCCGGGGGTCAGCAAGGCCACCAGCCGCTCCCCGCGCACCAGCGCGTACACCGCCGGGCCCTCGGCGGGGTCGAGGGGCTGCTGCAGGGCCGCGAGAAGCGCCTGGGGCTCGTCGAGGTCGACCCCCACGAGCTGGAAGCGCTCGGGCAGCCGCTCGAGCACCTCCGCGTGCGCGGCGAGGTAGTCCGAGGCCAGCCCTGCGGCCTGAGTGCTCTTGCCTACCATGCCTCCCTCCCTTCGGCCTTGGCGGCCAGGTACTCCTCAATGTACTCCCTCACGCTGAACCCCCCCTTCTCGCCGTCGTGCCACTCCAGCTGCACGGCCCACTCCTGCACCCGCCCGGCCAGTGAAGCCGCACCAGCGGCCCGGCGATGCCGGTACTCATGCGTGCGCAGCGTGACGCGGATGCGCGCGTTCGCGGGGCGCTCGAGGGCGAAGACGTAAGCGCTCTGCCCCACTGCCCCACCTCACAGCGCCGCCAGCCGGGCCGCGGCCAGCGCGGCCTCCAGGCTGGGGTAGCCCCGGCGCCGCAGGGCCTCGAGGGGGGTCTCCCCCTCGCCCATGAGGCCCAGGTCCAGCACCCCCTGGGGGGTGAGGGCGACCAGCCCCCCGCCGTAGGCGAGGTAGACCAGTCCCCCCTCGGTCCAGGCCAACGGCTGCTGCACGGTGGGCGCCCGACCGGTGCAGCCCACCGCCTGCGCCAGTAGCTTGGTGAGGCCGTCCCTGGCGGTGGCGGGGACCCACTGCGCCAGCAGCGCCAGCGCGGCCACGTCGCGGGGGTGCGCCCGCACGAAGTCCAGCGCCGTCCGCCCCTCGAGGTCGTTGGCCGACCACAGCCGCCGCCAGTGCCCCTCCGGCAGCCAGTGCCCGCTGCGCGGGCCCACCACCACCCGGTAGCGCTCGGACAGCGCGAGCACGCGCTGCACCGGGGGGCGGACCCCCAGCCGCTCCTTGGCCCACAGATCGCTGAGGGGCCCGACCGGGCCCAGGTAGGGGCGTAGCTCCTCGAGCGGCGCACCCCCCACCTCCAGCGTGCGCCCCTTCAGCAACAGCCAGCGCAGCCGTCCGCGCCGGAGGACTAGGGCGCCGGGGACCTCCTCCACCTCGTCCTGCGTCCCGCAGCGGAAGAGCGGGTCGAGCGACCAGACCGCCAGGCGCTTGACGATCTCGCGCACGGCGTCGCTCTGGGCCGGAGCGCCCTGCGCTTCGGCGGCCCAGGGCGTGAAGGGCTCCTGCCGCAGGGGCTCGGCCAGTTGCGGCGGGCAGTCGGCCGGCAGGAGGGCGCGGTGGGAGGGGAAGCTGTGGAGCAGCTCCCCACGGCGGTACAACAGGATCGAAGCGCCCTCCAGCAGGCCCCACTCGCCCCAGGTGTAGACCTGCCGCAGCGGCATGGCCGCGGGCAGCTCGGCCTGGGGCCAGCGGGCCCAGAACCAGCGGCGCCACAGCAGGTCTCCCTCCCAGCCCTCGTGCTCAAGGCTGACCTCGCAGGCGCGCGAGGGGAAGGGCTGGTAGGGCCGCTCGCTCCGCCGCCACCAGCGCAGGTGGGCGCGCAGCTGCGCGGGCAGCTCGGCGGGCACGGGGTGCCGGTCCAGCCACTCCAGCAAGGCCTCGTCGGGCCGCTCCTCGCCCGGGCCCCACACCCTCTTCCCGTGCAGCCACAGTTCGCCGTTGAGCGGGTCGAATCGCAACATCCCATACCTCCTATCTCCCGCATCTTATCGCCGAATTGCGATGTTGTGCCATATGAAACTTTGATCGGATAATAACAGCAAGGATGGCCGCCTTTTGCTTCTAGAAATCTCGAGTGATACTCTTAAAACAGATAGGAGGTAGTTATGGTGAACCAAGTCAAACTCATCGGCGCCGTGGTGCGCAGCGAGCTGCGCAACATCGGCAAGAACCTCACCCCCCTGCTCGAGGTCACCCTGGCCGGGGTGGACGAGGTGGGCGAGAAGCGCTTCGCCTGGTACCACCAGGTGAGCTACCTGGGCAAGCGCGCCGAGCGCCTGGCGGAGCTGCTGGCCCCCGGCGCGGGGGCGGTGGCGGTGGGCCAGCTGGAGTACCGCAGCTGGGAGGGCCCCGACGGGGAGAAGCGCAGCCGGGTGGAGGTCAAGGCCGCCGCGCTGGAGGTCTTCACCCCGCCCCTGGAGCACCTCGACGCCGACTCCGGCGATAACCCCCGCCTGTGCGAGGGGGCGGTGAACCGGGTGACGCTGGTGGGTAACCTCACCCGCGACCCCGAGCAGGGCGAGCGGGGCCCGGTGAAGGCGGGCCTCGCCGTCACCGAGTGGGTGCCCGGCCGCGGGGGGAAAGAGGGCCACGAGAAGGCCCACTTCTTCGACCTGGTGGCCTGGAACGGGGCGGGGGGCGCGCTCAAGGAGTGCGGCAAGGGCTGCCCGCTGCTGGTGGAGGGCCGCCTGGTCGGGGAGAGCTGGGAGGCTCCTGACGGGCAGCGCCGCTACGCCACGCGCGTGGAGGTGGCCCGGGTGATCCCGCTGCTGCGCCCCGCAGGCGGGTCGGCCGAGCCGCCCGCCGCGTAGCCCCGCAGGACCAGACGGAAGAACCCCCCGGCTCTTGCCGGGGGGAGTTCTTGTGCTATATTGGGGCTGGTTCATGCGGGTTCGCCCGATGATCCGTGTCAGGAGGCCGCCCCCAGCCGGGGGCGGCGCTCCTTTGCTCAGTCGTCCCCGCGCCCGGTGGAGGCCCCGGGCGCCGGGCCGCGGTAGGGCGGGGGCGAGGGCGGTGCGGCG